>JAWOCO010000092.1:0-3481 GCA_046483765.1 Alkalispirochaeta sp.
CCCAAGAGCTGCAACTCACCATCCTCAAAGGTGAGCCGCCCCCGAAAGAGGCGGTCCGCCCGCCGGTCATCAAAGGTGGTCTGCCGACGGTTGATCTCGTCGAAAAAGATTCCGCTCCAGTCGATACTCTCAGCCAAGGCCAGAATCTCCCGGGAGGAGTATCCGGCGGAGTACAACGCCCCGACGATCCCCCCCATACTGGTTCCCACCACCACCTCCGGGGAGAGGCCGTACTGCTCGAGAACCAGGAGGACCCCCACATGGCCAAACCCCAGCGCCCCCCCACCGGCGAGAACCAGGCCGAGGGTGTTATCGGACTCGGCACCAGTTACTTGGGAAGCGGAGGTGGAGCCGGTATCCGCCGCACCCTCGCCGGAAGCCTCCTGAGTGGGAACCGGAGGCGCCGGGAGGGCGAACAGAGCTATCAGGAGCGCCGTGGCCGCCACGCGCTGCACGGCACTATTCAACGGTGTTGCGCTTGATCTTCTTGGTTGAAGTCATTTCCATCTCCTCGTCGCGCACCGTGACGCGGGAGATCCGCTGGTAGGGCTGGAGCCGCTTGTTCACCTCCGCCACGATCTCATTGATCCGAGCCTCAATCTGATCGGGGGGCAGGGTGTTGTCTCCCTTAAAGAAGTCCTCATTGGGATGCACCAGCGCCTCGATCTCCTCTACCCGGTCGTGGCGGTTCTTCTGGTATCCGCGGACCATGATCTGGTTGATCTCATCGTAGAGCTGAAACTCGTTCTCGATCTCCTCGGGGTAGACGTTCTTTCCACCCTCGCTGACGATCAGGTTCTTGGCGCGCCCGGTGAGATACAGGTAGTTCTCGCTATCCAGGTAGCCCACATCGCCGGTGCAAAAGTACCCGTCCTCGGTGAAGACCTCCGCCGTCTCCTCCGGCATCTCGTAGTACCCCTGCATCACCATGGGGCCCTTTACCGCGATTTCCCCGGCGCCGCGCTGATCTGGTTCCAGGATCTGCATGTCCACCTCAGGAATGAGGCGTCCCACGGACTCCTCCTTGTAGTGGTCGATCGGATTGAGTGTCAGAATCGGCGACGTTTCGGTGAGCCCATAGCCCTGCACAAAATCGATGCCCAGCTGGTTGTATTTGCGAAAGACGCTGGGGGCCAGCGGCCCGCCACCGGAGATACAGATTCGAATCGTTGCCAGGGACGCTTTGTCCAGAACTGAGTGAAACAGCTTCTTACCGGGGTTAATGCCGGTGAGTTTCTTGACGAGCCCACTGATACCCATAAGGGTTCGAATGATGCCGTACAGCACGATGCCCTTCTCCCGGACACCCCGCAGAATTCCAGCGATGAGCTTGTTGAACAGCAGCGGTACTCCCAGGAACATCGTCACCCCGGCGGTCTTGAGATCGTGCATGATCTGGGTGATCGCCATGCGCTTACCAAATACCGTCTCCGCACCCACCGAAAAACTTTCGATAAACACCGCCAGCATGCTGTAGCTGTGGTGAATCGGAAGCAGGGCGTAGAACACATCGGTGTGGTAAATCGAAAGGTTAGCCTGCGCCAGGAAGCAGTCCGCCACGAAGTTCTCATGGGTGAGCATCACCCCTTTGGGTCGTCCGGTGGTACCTGAAGTATAGAGGATCGCCGCCAGATCTGAACCGCTCCGCGCCACGGGCACGGCCGGCGGCACGGTGTCGCCCCAGTCCTCGGGAGCCGCGGCGTCGGCGGTCTCGAGGACAAAGTCCGGATGCTCCGGGGAGAGGCTCAAGACCCGTTCCACCGGTAGCTTCGCCAGCGTTTCGTAGCGCTCGGAGTCCACCGCCAGTATCCGCGCCCCGGAGGCCTTCACCAGCGTTTTGATCTCATCATCGTGGAGCTGGTAATCGATGGGAACCACGGTGGCCCCCGAGAAGAGGGTGGCCAGGTAGGTGATCGCCCACTCCGGGCTGTTCTTTCCGGTGACCGCGATCCGGTCTCCCGGCGAAATACCGGCCGACACAAACACATCCGCCAGGCCCAGGATCGCGCGAAGCGCCTCCCGGTAGGTGAGCGTCACCCGAGAAGGATCGTAGGTGGTGAAGCACGCCCGGTCCGCGTAGCGGATCGTCGAAATACGAAAGAGCTCCGGCAGCGTCGGCCACGTTCCCGTAAACGCCTCACCGCGGAACTGCTCCAAGAACTCCCAAGGAGAAGAGAAATTGTTCTGATCAGTTTCCATAGAGGATAGTATACTATAGCGTTGGCGGTTAATCGACCGAATTTTCCCCTTCGGTCCGCGCCCGTGAAGTCACCGCCGCTTCCCGGGTCACCGGCTCCCTCGGTCCGGCACCACCACCTCCATGAGGTAATCTCCGTCCACTGTGGGCGCCTGAGCAACACGGTCTCCATCCTCGTCCACAACAAACGCGGGCCCCTGCCACAGGAGATCTAAGAACTCACCGTTCAGGCTGGTGCTCATTCCCATCGGTACCGGTGTCTCGGCCACGCGCTCCGGCAGAGCGGTATCGAACCGACGGCGCACCGCCTCGCTGTACTCCTCACCATTGGCACGCACATCCACCCAGGCGTCCGCCGCGGAAAACTCCTCCTCCCAGGCGTCGAAGTAGGAGTCGCGGCAGATCGTTACGGCCAGCTCGATCTGCTCCACCTCAAACATCTCGGCCTCCCCCACCGTACCGGGCACCACCCCCAGGTTGTCCCGCTCGAAGTCGGTGAGAAATACTTTGTCCTGGTGGTAGGCGAGCTCACCGGCGCGGTCATACACCCATACCCGGTTGTTGACCCCACCCTCGAGAGCCGGGACAAACCCACTGCCGGCGATAATCCACACCTCGTACTCGGCAGCTACTTCGGACCAGATCTCGGCGATCCGGGAACTGAAACGCTCAGCCTGCCGGCGGACGAGCTGCTGCGCCGCCTCAGTGGCCGCCGCCGGGGAGGGCTCATCCTCATCGGAACTCATGAGCTCCACCACCTGCGGCGAGATATCCGCTAAGCGTACCTCACCTCCGGAAGCGATATGGTCGGTAAACAGGGCAAACACCGAAGTGTACTCGGGGAAAACGAGCAGGTCCGGGTGAGATCGATCCATCGCCTCCTCCACAAGGTGAGCGATGCGATCCTGGAACTGCTCCAGGGAGGAGTAATCCTCCACCGATACTTCGTACTGAACCAGCACCACCTCAAGTGGCGGTGCGGCAATTATGAGAGCTGGGGTGAGCCCCCCCAGCAACAGTAGATAGACCACAAAGCGAGCAATCCGTGTCATCACGGTCCCAGCCTACCGTGGGGGCGCTGGGCTCGTCCACTCGGCCCCTATCCCTGACCTTGACAGATTCCGGGGATCCCCCCTACGCTTGGTACGTTCATTGATGTGGTCAGTTTAAGCCGGGTCAGGGATCCGGCTTTTTTTTTGGGCGTATCGCTCATTGACCCCATAAGGAGGAAAGACAGATGAATATTGAAGATAATGCGGTAGTAACTATCGCCTACACGCTGAA
>JAWOCO010000150.1:0-3301 GCA_046483765.1 Alkalispirochaeta sp.
GGAAACGTGCACGTATTTCGCATCGGGCCGAAGAGAGTCCGCGGGAGAGAACCCGTTGCGGGGGCTCGGGATTTCGACCGCACTGCGCCTCTCGCCCAACAGGGCAACCACGGTACGCACAGTACAGGGAGTCCTGCACCGGGATATCCGGAGCGGCACGATCAGCAGAACGGTCAGGGGCGGAATGCTCACGGCCGGAACGGGCGGTGAGATCGGGGGCGGTAGTGCAGGCGGCCAGGGTCGTGAGCAGGGCGATCACCACCGCGCTGCGCACGCTGGGACCGTGCAGACAGAGGTGACGCCGCCGGGAGCGCACGCCGGCTACGGCCGCACCCGCTTCCGGTCGCGGGGAAAGAGCGACGCCTCTTTTACGTTGTGCAAACCGAGAATCTGCTGGGTGATTCGCTCCAGGCCGATGGCAAATCCGCCGTGCGGGGGACAGCCGTACTTGAAGATCGTGCAGTAGTCTCCCAAGCCTTCTTCCGTGAGGCCGAACTTGGGTAGCGTCTCCAGGAGCGTCTGGTAGTCGTGAATGCGCTGACCGCCGGTGGTGATCTCCAGGCCGCGGAAGAGCAGGTCAAAGCTGCGGGTTTTGAGCCCCTCCGGAAAGGTGTAAAAGGGACGCTTCTTCCGGGGAAAGCCGTAGACAAATACCGCCTCCACGCCATGTTCTTCCTCCGCCCAATCACAGAGCACGCGCTCGCCCTCGGGGTTGATCTCGAAGGCGCTCTTGCCGGTGCGCTCCTTGATGATCTTCTTGGCGTCGTCGTGGCTGATCCGCGGAGTCTTGGCCATCATCTCGGTGGAGGGCACTTTGGCACCGTACTCACCGAGAATATCCCCATGATCCCGGGCGACCCCAGCAAAGATGTGACTCAAGAGCCCCACCTCCAGATCCATCAGGTCGGATTCACTCTCGATGAAGCCCATTTCCACGTCCAGGGAGACGTACTCATTGAGGTGGCGCGGAGTGTCGTGTTTTTCGGCCCGGTAGGCGGCACCGATCTCAAACACCCGCTCCAGCCCGCTGGCCACCATCGCCTGCTTGTAAAACTGCGGACTCTGCGCCAGGTACACCGTTTCCCCAAAGTAGTCCACGGAGAAGAGCCCCGTGCCGCCCTCGGTTCCGGACCCGATAATCTTCGAGGATTTGATTTCCGTAAAATCCTGGTCCCGGAGCCATTCGGCGAAGTACTTCACGATGGAGGCCTGCACCTCAAAGATATGGCGAATTTCGGGATTGCGCAGGCTGATAATGCGGTGATCGAGAATCGCTTCGAGGCCAACGTTCTCGGTGCTCTGGTTCACCGACAGCGGCAACTCACCCGCCGCCGGGCCCAGCACGGTGGTCTCCGCGACCTGCACTTCGTAGCCGCCGGGGGCTTTTTCATTGGCCGCCACCGTGCCGCGCACGGAAATGACCGTCTCGTTGGTGTACTCCGGCGGCGTGTCATAGACGAGCTGCGCCAGACCGCTGCGGTCCCGGAGGAGCACGAAGGTGATTCCCCCCAGGTCGCGCACCCGGTGCACCCAGCCGGAAACGGTGATTTCGGCACCTTCATGCAGCGGCAGTGCCGCGGCCAATACTCGAGTAGCATCCATAGCTCTAGTCCTCCATCAAAGCAAGTACGCGATCAGTAAACGCATCGTCCACGGGAACGGACTCCGGCGCATCATCGGTGGCGAGCAGTGCCATCGCCTCCACCTGGGCAGCGATCAGGCGCGTCCAGGCGGACTCCGTGGTGAGACCGCCCATGGGGATTGCCCCTTCCCGCCATAGGGCGTGGGCGGTGACGTATTCGGAGAAGTCCACCACTCCCTCCTGCTGCGAGGTACAGAAGAACAGCACCCCCCGCTCCCGGGCGTGGGTAAACGCCCGGCGCAGCGAGAACGGTGATTCCCGGAGACTGGCAGTTCCCGTATCAAAGATCTCCAGCACGAAGTAGCGCACCCCGGCGTCCATGAGCGCGATCAGCGTCTCCCCCCGCATACCGGGATAGACCTTCACGATATGACTGCGGCCGATCGCCTGCTCCAGGGCACGCGTGAGCGTGTCCGGCGGCAGCGTACGTCCGGTGGGGGCCACGGCGCGGCCGCCGCGGGCAAGACCGCCACGGTGAGGCCCGGAACTATTCCAATTGCGGAATTTGCCGGGATAGGATTCGTGGGAATCATCGGGCATGGCGGTATACCCGGAGCGTTCAAACTTCAGGTTCAGGGGGTAGAAGTCATCGGCACCGTAGATCACATGGATGCCGCGCTCCTCCCCGGCGGCGGTCCGCACCGATCGGCGCAGGTTCTCCACCGCATCGCTGCGCGTTCTCGTGGTCGTTTCCGTTTCCGTTTCCGTGGGAACGGTGCTGGCGGTGAGTACCAGCGGCGTGGTGGTATCCGCAAAGAACCAGTACAACAGACTGGAGGTGTAGGAGAGCGTATCGGTGCCGTGACCCACCACGATCCCGCTGCTCCGTCCCGCTTCCAGAGAGGCGGCGGTGCGGGAGATCAAGGTGGACCAGTCGCCGGGGGTGATCTCTTCACTGAGAAACTGACCCAACTGCAGTTCTTCGAACCGAATTCCCTCGGGAAGCTCCGGATCCTTCTCGAAGAGCGTCTTCAGGCTCATGAGGTCGCCGGGCACCACCAGTCCATCCTCCTGACGGCGACCGGCGATCGCGCCACCGAAGGAGTACACCTCGATCGTGCTCACCGCCACGCGCTGGGAGAGCACCTCCTGCACCACCTTTGGTTCGGCGCGACCGTTGGTGGCCTTCATGATGCGTCCCACCAGAAAGCCCAGAGGCTTGGAATCTCCGGATCGGATCTGCTCCACCGCCTGCGGATGCTCGCCGAGAACCGTATCCACCACCCTGCCGATTTCATCGCGATCGGTGATCTGCTCCCACCCCTGCTCGGTGATAATCACCTGGGGATCCTTGTCCTCATCGAAGACCAACGCCAGCGCCTGCTTGGCGATCTTGCCGTGGATCGTACCCTCGGCGAGGAGCTTCAAGAGGGAAGCCAGCCGCTGGGCGGTGAGGGGACTCTCGGTGAGCTCCACCTCATGGCGGTTGAGCTGTTTGCGCACGTCCCCCGCCAGCCAGGTGGCCACCGCCTCCGCCGTGGCCCCCGCGGCGACGGCGCTCTCAAAGAAATCGGCGGTGCTCTTCTCATCGCAGAGAAACTCCGCCTGCGACACCGATACGCCGTACTCCGAGACGAAGCGCGCCCGCCGGAGCGCCGGCAGTTCCACCATGCGCGCTTCTACCCGGGCGAGAAACTCGGTCCCCGCGCGGAAGTGGGG
>JAWOCO010000294.1:0-3356 GCA_046483765.1 Alkalispirochaeta sp.
TGCGGTGGCCCACCGCTGGCGATGCCGCCGACGAGAGGGCGACGATCTAAAGGATGTGATCTATGGATTATGAGACCAAGTGTCTAGACGGGGATAAGCGCCTCGATGGCTTTACCACATGGACGCAAAAGATCATCGATGGCGAAGTAGTCACACCACCCCTGCACATGAAAAAAGAAGAGCGCCGGCAGTACGTACGAGAGGTATTAAGAGAGGACCACGCGTATCGCATAAAGAGCGTTCCGGAGGTTACCGAACAGAAGTTTAGCAAGCTGGCTCACTCCTGTTTCTCCTTTTTCCGGGGGACGGCCCTTTTATACTATCGTGATTATGCCGGTATCGATCACGCGCTCCCCCAGGTATTTGCCATTGGCGATGTGCATCCGGAAAACTTCGGGGTCATGCCCAATGCACGCAACGTGCCATTTTTCGGGCCCAATGACTTTGATGAAGCGTATTTTGCTCCGTTTACCGTGGATATTCGACGGGGGAGCACCGGGTTCTGGCTGGCGGCGCAGGAAAACGGGCATTCTAAAAAGCACCGAAAGAAGATAGTGAGGAACTTCGTAAAAGGGTATCTGGACGGTCTGGAATCCTTTGCACGGGACGATACAGCACGATCGTTTCAGTATCGCCTAGATAACAGTCCCAATTTGATCAAGAATTTGCTTCAGGACTCCCTGGAAAGCCGGAAGGAATTTTTGGCGGAGAAGATAACCCAGGATAGCAATAAGTTCGTTGTTTCAGATGAAATCGTGCCCCACAGTACCCATGTGCACGCATTTCAAGCAGCCATCGATCGCTACATATCAGAGAATGACATCAGCGTACCGACCGACAACAAAGACTTCTTTAGGGTGAGAGATGTGGCCGTAAAGAAAGGAAGTGGTACCGCCAGTTTGGGACTTGAGCGCTTCTGGATATTGATCGAAGGTGAGTCAGACAAACCAGAGGATGCGATCATTCTGGAAATGAAACAGGCCAGAAGGTCCGCGCTGACGGGACTTGTCCCGCATTCAGACAGAAATGAAAAGGACGCTGAACGTATTGCCGAGCAAATTGTCCAGGCGCATGATATTCATCTGGTCGGGGCTGATGCCTTCTACGGATATGTGCAGCACGACGGGAAAAGCTATCTCATCAGAGAAAGAAGCCCGTTTAAAAACGATATAGATCTTGATGAACTCAGCAGTAAAACGTTTCGGAAATATGCGCGTGTCTGTGGCAAGGCCCTCGCCCAAACCCATGCGCGCTCCGATACGCACACCGGCCTCACGGAAGAACATGGCACGGAAAGCGCGATTCTGGATTCTGTCGTTCCGGAGGTGTTTATCAACGATATGGTGCGGTTCGCCAAATCGTCGGCACATCGAGTTCTTACAGACCACAAACTATTCAAAAAAGACTTTAAGGCGGGTGCTTTTCGGTTCACCGTGACCGCGCCGTGATTCTCCAATCTCAACGGGCATCCCCTCTCCGGATTATACCAGCACCCGCAGTGAGACGCTTACCAGCAGTAGCCCCGTGATCAGACGGAGACGACCGGCGGTGAGCCCGCGAATCGCGATGCCGGAACCGATAATCCCTCCGGTAAGCACCACAGCTACTAAGATGGACGCCGAGAGCACTACCACTTCCGGTGCCATCTCCGTCCCCGGGATCCCCTGGTTCACGGCGGTAGTCACCTTCCCCGCCAGCGCCGCCACGGAGTTGAACAGAATGAAGCCGGCGGAAAGGGCACTCACCCGTTGTGGCGAGAGGATGCGCTCCCGCTGCAGAATGGGCGAGAGCATGATTCCTCCGCCAATACCCACCAATCCCGATACAAACCCGATCAGCGCGCCGGCCACGATAATCCGTAGTTGCACCTCGCCGGCGCGGGACAAATCCAGCTGCTCGCCGGAGGCGATATGGTCCTGGCGGTGCCGGAAGAACTCCGTCCGGGCGCCGGTGTACAGGCTGGCCGTGCCGGCGTAGAGCAGCACCACGGCCAGAAGCACGAGAAAGAGCTCCCGCGATATGGGAATCACCCCACCTACAAACGCCGCCGGCACGGACACGATGAGAATCGAGAACAGCAACCGCACCGGCACCAGATCGCGCCGCAGCGCCCGTAGGAACCCGGTGCCGGACACCACGATATTGGCCGGCAGGCTGATCAGCGGGACGATCGGCGCCGGTACGCGCACCCCCAGGAGTATTGCGGAATAGGTGGACCCGCCGCCGAATCCAGCGGTGCTGTACAGCACGGCAGTGACAAAAAAGGCCAGCGTCAGTACGAGGGGAAAGGGAACCGCATCAATTCCAGTCATCGTATGGCACCCCGCTACTCGATCAGCGCGCGGAGCGCAGCATACCCACCGGCGATATGCGTCACCTCAGAGAAGCCCGCCTGAACCATCACATCCCGCGCCATAGCGCTCCGCACCCCATGCTCACAGACCAGCAGATAGGAGTGGCTTCGGTCAAGCTCATCCACGGAGGAAAGCAAGTGATCCAGGGGACGGTGCTCCGCGCCGGGGAGTAGCGTGCGGTCCAGCGGCATGATCTCATGCGCCTCCCGCAGATCGATCGTTCGGGTGGGCGTACGGGTCGAGCGCCGGAGCTGACGCTGCGGCTCCTCCTCCGCCGGCGAGGTAGTCGCAGCACTACCGGTTGTCTTGGCCGCGCGCGTCTCGGTCGCAATTTTCCGCGCGCCGGGAGCACTCGTGCTGGAACGATCCTCGTCGTGGTCGCCACATAGCGGACAATGCGGATCCCGGTCCCAGGCGGTGGTCATCACTTCCATCGTGGTCAGTTCGATCGTGTGCGTGGTCGCAGAGGAGACGGCAGGTTCCCCAAGGAGCGTTCGCAACGCGGTTAACGCCTGCCAGGCACCCATCGTACCTGCCGCGGCGCCCAGAATACCGTCCACCGCGCAACTCCCGGTGCACCCATCGGTGAGAACTTCGGGGTATAGACAGCGCAGGCACGGAGTTCGGTTGAGGGAGAACGGGTAAATATGCAGTTGTCCGGTGAAGCCCGCCACCGCCGCGCTGATCACGTCCACCCCGAGTCGGTGGCCGGCGTCGTGCACGGCAAAGCGGCTGGAGAAGCGGTCGGTACAATCCAGGAGCAGATCCGGTGGGTCGTCGGGAGCCAGCGTGTTGGGTGCGTCAGGGGCGGCGGGCGCGGCAGACCCAGCGGCGAAATATCGCGCCACCGCGGTTAGCTTAAGCTCCGGGTATTCCTTTTGCAGCACCTGCGCCACCGCCTCCGCTTTGGGCCGCCCCACATCCTCCCGGGAGAAGAGCGTTTGCCGGTGCAGATTGTGGTAGGCCACGACATCTCCATCAAACAGCGTGAGCCGCCCCACC
>JAWOCO010000416.1:0-9987 GCA_046483765.1 Alkalispirochaeta sp.
GATCAGTCCATCGGCGATACGGCGGGCGCGCTCTTCGGACAGTACCTGCTGACTTTCCGCACTTCCCACATCCGCCGTGTGCCCCGTAATCAGGAACACTCCCTCGGGAACCGAAGCCAAGACCTCGGCGATCGTGTCGAGGCGGTCCACTTCTCCCGGCAACAGCTCCGCCTGATCCGCCACAAAGCGCAGGTTTCGTATCGAAAGCCGCACCCGCTGATGTTCGTCGCGGTCAACATCTACATCCGGGGTATCGAGCTGGGCGATACGCGAGAACACGTCGTCAGTGGGCTGGGTACTCTCATACCACGTGAGCACAAACCCGCTGCGTTCCTGGGTCTCGCCGCCGGCGACCGTCAGCTCTTGCGTGATCTGCGTTCGATGGAGCACGGGTACCCCGCCTTCGCGCGGGAGCAGGATCTCTCCCTGGTGCCGCGCCCGGAGACGGTCGTTCCAACGGGGCAGGTAGTGCTCCGCAATGAGATCTGCCGCGGGATGCTCTTCCAGCTCCACCTCGTTCAGGGGCCAGCGCAATCCGTACCCGAATTCGATTCGGTCCACCGACCTGCCCTGATACTCCTCGGTCCCTACGAAGCGATAGGCCACCACCGTGGGAACCTCCGCCACAGCGCCATCGGGAAACTGAATCCTCACGATCGCCGGCGCCTCCCACCCTCCGGAAGCACTGCGCTCCCGCGGCACGGTGGGGATCCCCTGCGTCACGGCTCGCGTCCGCGGTCCATCACCGCTGCGATCAGCCACGATCCGCTCACCATCGAAACGCATCGCCACCTCTCGGCGGTCCTCGATTCGGGTGGCAATCGTCCGCAGGTCCCGCAGCGTATTCTCCGACTCCAGGTACTCCCCTCGATAGCGATCGGGCCGCTCCTGATTGAGCCACAGCCGCGTCTCACGCTGCACGTGCCCATCGTAGCGTCCGTCGGTGCGGACGGTGAAGTTGTGACGCTCCACTACTTCCAGTTGCTCACCTACCACAAAGCGCGCCCCGGTTTCCTGGGCCGCCACAGTAACCGGAAGTAAGGCACATACCGCCACCGCAGCGGCGGCGGTCACCCGTCGGGCGTGGAGCGCACTCATGCCTCAAACGACCCGTCGGAATCGCTCTCTTGCACGCTGCGCACCTTGACCTCAGCCCGGTTGTATACGGTGGAGTACGGCGCAATGCTGGAGGTGATCCAGGCGTTACCCCCAATAATACTGTCGTGGCCGATCACCGTCTCACCCCCGAGGATCGTGGCGTTGGCGTAGATAATTACGCGGTCCTCGATAGTGGGATGGCGCTTGGTGCGTTCCATATCCTTGGCGACGCTCAGTGCTCCCAGGGTGACGCCTTGGTAGAGTTTCACGTTATGCCCGATCTCCGTGGTCTCCCCGATTACGATGCCCGTGGCGTGGTCAATGAAGAAGGAGCGTCCGATATGGGCACCGGGATGGATATCCACGCCGGTGCGGCGGTGGGCGTACTCGGTGATGATCCGGGGAAACACGGGCACCTCCAGCCGGTAGAAGCAGTGCCCAATCCGATAGGCAGCGATCGCATAGAATCCGGGATACGCGGCGATTACCTCATCGATCGACTCCGCCGCCGGGTCGCCCTCATTGATCGCAGCGGCGTCTTCCCGGAGCATCTGGTATACCGCCGGGAGGTCATCGATAAAGGCGGACGCCACCTCCTCAGCAGTGCGCGGCATGCGCGGCTCCAGGGGAACCAGCAGGCGTGAAAGATGCCGCTCGGCGGCGACCACCGCGGCGGTAACCTCCTCCACCGAACCATACCGCTCCGTTTCGGCGAAGTGTGGAAACAATAAAGACAGCAGTTCGTCAAGAAAGCGCTCCGTCCCCGGCCGCGACGGGAGCTCGCGCCCGTCCCGCTGCTGCACCTGGTCCAGGATCGCTGCAAATTCGTGGAGATCTCGCATATGGTGAGAGTACTACCTGCGCGATCGATCGGCTACGGGGTACCGTTACCGTGGTGGGCGCTGGGCGAACCGGTAACCAACTCGTACGCCGGGACGGGCCCCGTCGGCCGCAGGAGATCCGCGGCGCTCCCGAGGTTAGGAACAGTGGCGGCGTCCGTCTTTGCGCCGGCAGTGGCGGCCAACTCGTCACTGCCGGAGGCGCCTATGGGAGGAGTGGTAGTTCCGGCGGCGGTTCGATACCGCTGAATGAACTCCCGCCGTCCCACCGGCAGGGCACCGAGACGCCGTTTGTAGGATAGATCCATGCCCAGATCCCAGAACGCAGCAGATCGCTGCTGGAGGATGCGGCCCAGACCGACCATTTGCACCCAGCCGGAGCCGTTGCGCGTGTGGTACCCGGAGAGACTGGTATACACCCCACCCACCGTGTAGCCGATCTCCGCCGCCACCGGTGCCGTACCCTTGAGCGCGTCAGGATCATCGACTTCCACCGAATGGAGGCGCACGCCGTGAATCGGACGTTCATGCAGCACCTGAAACGCCGCGGCCAGAGACGGCGAGATCCAGGAGTCCGCGTGATACCGGTCGATTTCCGTGAGCGTCGAGGCAAACTGCTGATCCACGCTGACGGTCAGTCCCCGGGCGTAACGCCGTACGTTGCGGGGCACGTGCAGATCCGATAGATCCAGGACCATCCGCTGCCGATGGCATTTAATCAGGAGAATATCTGGATATACCTCCCCCAGTCCCATTGGAAGATAGCCCAGCCGGCACACCTGGGCCACCACCTCCGGCGTAATCGGCCGCAACGCGGCATACTCCTGATCCTCCGGAAGAAGCTCCGCCAGACGGGGAAGCAGATCGGGCCCCGGCAGCAAGGGAATCATGCCTGCGTCTCCCTCAGATCGAAATCCACGGCGCCAGGGAGAAGAGCACCAGCCCCACCACAAAGAACAGTAAGACCGTCCGCAACTCCGGGGCCACCTCACTGAGACGGTGCGCCACTCGACGTCCCGGCGAGGACATCACCACCGTGGCCACCAGCGCCCCCAGTGCCATCGTCACCAGCGCATCGCTCACCGCCGGCAGCTCAAAGAGAGAGGGAATGGATCCACGTTCACCGGCGTTCACGGTAAGATGCTGGAGAAAACGGGTTAACCCACTCCCGGCGATGCCGCCGGCCGCGGTAAGTAGAGCAAGCACGACGATGGGAAGTCTCTCACTCCAGGGGAGGCGGGTGTGGAGGAACTGCCCTCCGGAACTTTGCGCCACGGCATGAAGGCGGCCGGCGGAGGTTCCGCCGCCGCTCCGGCTCCCGGTAAGAACCCGCTCCCCGGGCAGCACGATGGAAGACAGTTTGATAAACGAGGCCACGGTACCCACGCTGGTGATGCGTAACAGCAGATACGCCGGCGATCCGTAGAGCGCCGAGGAGATCAACTGCTTGCTCACGAACCCGTTAAACGGCGGAATACCGGAGATTGCCAGCGATCCCACGATGACGCCCACCGCCAGCAGGGGTGCCCCGCGTCCGACGCCGCGGATCCGGTACACATCCCGGGTCCCGGCCCGCTCGATCGCGATTCCCACCACGATGAAGAGCAGGCTCTTAAACAGCGCGTGACTGATCGCGTGCGAGTAGGCGGCCACCCCGGAGAGCGCCCCCACCGCCCCCCAGGCGGCCAGGATATATCCCATTTGCGAGATCGAGTGAAACGCGAGCAACCGCTTGGCATCGTGTTGCGCCAGCGCCCATCCCACCGCCACCAGAGCGGTGATCGCTCCGATCCACAGAAACAACGGCATCAGATACGCGGCGTGAAACGCCGCCACGATGCGCACCATCGCCAGGAAGGAGACCTTGATCAGCACCCCGGAGAGCAGCGCGGAAATGGGGTGCGGCGCCCAGGCGTGGGCCTCCGGCAGCCACGTGTGAAACGGAATGAAGGCGGTCCGCACTCCGATGCCCACACAGAGCGCCGCCACCGCCAGCGGCACGGACCGCGCCACTCCCGGCTCCGGCAGCGTCAGCAGATCAAACCCGGGAATCACCGCACTCGCGACCGCCGGTTCCTGCGGCACCAGCCCCGAGAGGGTGATCATCGACAACGAGCCCAGATCCCGATAGAGCACAAAGATTCCAAACAGAAAGAACAGGATGCCCACCGTGCTGAGAAAGAGGTACTTCAGGCTCGCCAGGAGCCCCTGGGGCGTTCGCTCCCAGGCGATGAGTACGTAGGCACCGATAGCGACGATCTCAAAACTCACAAACATCGTGAACAGATCGGTGGTGACCACCACGCTCTGCATGCCGGCGATCGTCATCATGAGGAAGAAGAAGTAGGCCGCATCAAAGCGACTGTGCGGCAGCGAGGCGATGGAAACCAGAATGCCCACCAGCACCACCAGCGCCGCGGAAACCCACGCCAGGCCGTCCAGCAGCAAGAGTATCGCCGGCTCCGCATCAAACCCACCCAGGGCGTACGGCACCGCCACCGTTCCCGCCACGACCGTTTCTACGGTGAGCGCCAGCACTACCACCGAAAGCGCCAGGAGCCCAATGGCAGTTTCCCGGAATCCGCGGCTGCGGTGAAACGCCTTGCCCACCAGCGCACTTCCCGCCGCCGCCATGGGCAGCAGGATTAGCAGAACCGGCGCGTGCGTTCGAATTGCCTCGCTCAGGGCGGCGATCGTACTCACTCCTCACCGTCTCCGTGCCAGACGCGGCGCTCGATCTCAGTCATATCCAGCGTCCCAAAGCGCTGGTAGAGCTGATACACCAGCACCAACGCCAGGGCCACCACACACACGCCTACGACGATCGCGGTAAGCATTAGGGCGTGGGGAATCGGGTCTACCGGAATCCCCGCCTCCGTCAGGATTGGGGCGGTGTCGCCGCTGAGCGCGGCGTAATACACAAACAGAATCGTCACCGCGGTGTTTGCAAAGGTCAAGGCGATCACCTTCCGAACCATGTTCGGCTCGGCGATGATCCCCCAGAGACTGATCAAGAACAGAATCGCAATCAAATACCACGCCATATCATTCCTCGCGAAAGATCGTCAGAAAGATGAGACTTACCCCGGCAGCGACTTTGAGACCGATCAGGATGTTCAGGAGAAAGACGAAGCGCATCTCGGATCTTTTCAGGAACCCCGCGAGAAACGCCCCGGACAGGGCGATTCCGGCGGTTCCGGTGAGCAGCAGCGCCACAAAGGCGATCGTCTCCACCCACGTCAGGCGCGCTGCGGAGAAGAGCTCTTCCGCCCGGGCGGGACCGCGAGCCATAGCCAGCAGGATTACGCCTGAGGCGATAACCACGCCCCCCTGAAACCCGCCCCCCGGCGAGGAATCACCAAACGACACCAGGTACACCCCAAACAGAAACATGTAGGGGGAGAGTTTTCGGGCTACCACATCAAGGATATCGGTCTTTCTCATCGCTTCACCAACAGCATTACCCCACTCACCGCCATGAGCAGCACGATCGTCTCTCCCAGCGTGTCATAGGCGCGATACCCCAAATAGATCGCCGTCACGAGATTCACCGCGCCGGTATCTTCGAGGCCTCGCTCTACCACCACCCGGCCGGAGGCACTCTCCTCCGGGTGGGGTCCTCCCACGGCGAGCACCAGAAAGAGCGCCACCAGCAGTATCGCCGCAAGCTCAGCGACTCGACCCACGGGTGACCTTCCTCTCGGTCTTAAACACGATCCAAATGAAAACCACCGTGCCGATACCGGTTCCCACGGCGGCCTCGGTGAGGGCCACATCCGGCGCGGAAAGGAGCAGGTATACCAGACAACTCACCAGGCTGAATACGCTGGCCACGATCACCGCGGTTAAGAGATCACGAGAGCGGAGCGCAATCACGGCGAGACCGATCATGATGACCAGCAGCAACTCAATCATCAGCTTCCTCCCGAAACGCCCGGCGTTGCACGTAGCTTCTGCGCCACGGCACGATCTCCCGGTGCCACGCATAGCGGGCGATGATGTGGGCAGAAATTGGACTGGTCACAAAGAAGAACAGGGCGATCACCGCGATTTTCCCCGCCATAGGATCCCATCCCACCACAAACATACCGGCAACGATCGCGGAGAATACGGAGGTGGTACTGGCCGTGGAGGACGCCTGCAGACGCGTGTAGACATCCGGTAGGATCAGCACCCCCAAGTTCCCGATGATGCCGAAAATGACGCCCAGGGCGAGAAAGATGATTGCTCCCCAGTTCATGTTCTGCTCCCCCCAAAATAGCGAGCCATCGCCAGGATCCCGATAAACCCGAAAATATCGTAGACCAGCGCCACATCGAGGTAGCTGCTGCGCCCCTCGCGGACCGCCACCAACACCAGGGCCGCCAGGACCTGCGCCGAGACCATGTTGAGTCCCGTCATGCGGTCGGCACTGCTCGGCCCGATGATCACCCGTACCATACTCACCACCGCTGAGCCCACGAAGAACCAGATCGCGTATGTCAGTATCTGTTCCATAGTGCGCTCCGCACCTACACCCAAATTCGCCTGAGCAACGCCTCATAGGGACCGGCGATCAGCTCAGAAGCGTAGCGGGAGTGGGTTGTCTTGGTGTCGAGCCAGTGCACGATCAGATGATCGTCATCAAGCAGCAAGGTGATCGTGCCGGGGGTCAGGGTGATCGAATTGGTCAGGACCAGTCGCGCTACATCACTGCGCAGGCGGGTGCGAAAGTGCACCACGCCGGGGTTAATTCGGCCCCGCACCACCTGCCACAGCACCTTGAAGCTGGCTACATACATCTGAAAGATCAGCACCGCCAGATATACCACCAGAAACCGCGCCCGGGGCAGATGAGATCGCCGTTCCGCCTCGTCGTGCTCCACGAAGATTGGATAGGTGAGTAGCGCCACCAGCACACTTTGCACGAGCCCCAGGAGCATCGTCCCCGGCTCCAGGGACCAGGTAAACAGCAGCCAACCGAACCATAGGTACACCGCGGTCACGATAATTCGAACCAGGTTCCAGCGTGTCAGCTGCTCCATCGATTCCCCCCGATTACCGGGACTCCCGTTACCGGGACTCCCGCTGCGAGAAAATTTGCAATACATCCTCGGCAGTGGCTGCCGCCAGGAGGCTTGCCTTGGTGTCCGCATCATGCAGATAGCGGGACAGCTTGCTCAACAATCGCAGATGTTCGTTGTGTGCTCCCGGAAGCCCCACCATGAGAAAGAAGAGCTGCACCGGTTGTTTATCTACCGCGTCAAACTTGGCGCCGGGCACTTTCCGACCAAACGCCAAGGAGGTGCCGGTTACTTGAGCGGAGAGGCAGTGGGGAATCGCGATACCGCTGCCGATACCGGTGGTCGCCAGCTCTTCCCGGGCGAGCACTTCCGCCGTCACCGCCTCCACGTCCTGCACGACTCCCGTCGCACCCAACAGTTCCACAAGCTCCCGAATAATATCAGGCTTCTTCTTGCTTTGAATCGACAAGGAAATCGCCCCGGGATCAAGAATTGATGCGATACCGTCACTCATCTGTTCCCCCTTGATCGTCCTCCGCCGGCTCCTGTCCTACCAGACCGACAGCATAATCCACCGGAACGGAGAATAGAATTCCCGTTCCCGGTGATGAGAGTCCACCACAAACTTCATCCAGAATCGACTTGAGCCGTGGCAACGCCTCCTCCTCTTGTATCACCGAGAGGATCGTCTTGTTGTAGGGCTTGTTGCCCTTCATGAAGCCCTTGAAATCGGCGAACAGCGGCACCTCATATGTGAGGAAGCGCCCCATACCCTCCGAATCCACGATCGTCGCCCCGGTGATGCCCGCTTCCACGTACGCCTCCAGGACCTGCTCCAGGAGTTCTTCCCGGTTCAGTACAAATACTACCAGTTTCATAACCTGCGGACCTCTCGGCCGCCATGTATACCATATTTCCCGTCATAACGACAGAACATGAGCGACACAAAAATCGTGATCAGTGTACTATGGGGCCACCATATGTCGTCTTCAATGATCGTGCTTCTATGCGCCATAGCGGGATACAGCATTTTGAGCGTCAGCCAGGCGGGGCAGAAAATCGGGCTTCACACCATCGCCGGCAGTCCCCGCAAAGGGTGGGCGATCTGGATACTCTCCACCACGGGCACGGCGGTGTCGTTCTTCCTGGTGCTGGCGGCAATCGGCATCGGCTCGGTGGCGCTGGTGGGAGCGATGACCGGGGTGGGTATGGCCTCGCTTACCGTGTTTAGCCGCTACGTGCTCCGCGAGCGGGTGGGTCGGCGAGAGATTGGTGCCGTGATCGCGATTGCCGTGGGGGCGGGCCTGGTGGGAGTGGTTCCCCTGGACACCAGTGGCTCCGCCAAGACGGACCTGCTGTACTGGTTAGTGGGCGCCGCGATCGCGGTGTATGGCGGAGCGGCGGTGAGCGTGGGGCGGCGCCACCACCGCGGTATCATCCTCGGCGGCCTGGCGGGGAGCATGGCGGCGTTCTCCCAGCTGTTTCAGAAGCTGGGAACCTTCTCATTTAACCTGGATCAGGGATTGTGGGCACTGGTACTCAGCGTCGCCACCAATCGGGCGATCCTCATTTCCGTAGTGATCACCGTGGTATCGATGGTCATCGCGCAGGTCGCCTATACCCGGGCTCAGGCGATTCGCGTGATACCCAGCTATACCGCCCACGCCAGCGCAGTACCGGTGATCGGGGGTATGCTCATCTTCAACGAGCGCTTGGAGCCGGTTCACTGGGTGGGGGTCCTCGTGCTGTTTGCGGGGACGATGGTTCTGGTACTGGGGCGGAAAGCCGCCACTCAATAGTCCACCGAGTAGTCGACTCAATAGGCCACTCAATAGCCCGTTCGAAAGTCCATTGGGAAGTCCACTCGATAGGCAGAGCGCCGCACCTGCGATATTCTCCCCGATATGCGATCTCTGCGATTCCTACGCCGCCTGACCCCACTGACCACTGCTGCCCTTGCCATGACCGCCATCGCCGCCGTTTCCTGCGCGGAACCGATCACCGCCACCGGCGAAGAGTCCGGCACCGGCGGAAGGGGATCTACGGAACTGGTGATTGATCCCCAGCACGCCGCGGCCGGCTGGTACGACGGCGATCACGCCACCGCCGTGGAGATCTACCGTCGACTGGTGGCTGACAGCCCCGACAACCAGGAGCACCGCCTCAGTCTGGTGGTGCTCCTCCGGGAGCGGGGAGATATCGAAGAGGCGATCCAATACTCCGCAGAGTTCACCGGCGCGCTCGCGGTTGAGCATGAGATGAATCTCGCTCTGGCGGGAATCGCCCCGGAGGGATCACCCGATACAGAGGGGGAGACAGACGCCGCGGACGAGAGGAATACCGCGGACGAGGGCAACGCTGCGGGTGAGGCGCAAACATCGGAAGCGGGCGACGGCGCGGATGAGGACGACGCCGTGGAACAGGACGATGCATCGGCTCCTGAGGAACTAACCACCGACACCGAAGGCCGCGATCCAACCTCTCGGTACCACTTCTGGCGGGGAGTCCGCTATGTGGCGGGCAACGCCTACTCCCAGGCAGCCCACCATTTTTCCCGCGCGCTGGAAACCGCTGAAGGAGGGCATTTCCCCTACGCGCACTACGCGCTGGGGCGCCTGGCGGCGGGTCGTGGTGATTTCGAGGCCGCCCGTGATGCATACACCGACGCCCTCCGGCAAGATCGCAACCTGACGGCGGTTTTCGTACCCCTGGCACAGGCACACTGGGAACTCAACGATTACCGCGCCGCCTGGGATCAGCTGGAGCGGGCGCGAATCGCCCTCCCCTGGGATGACACCATTCCCCGCTTGCTCACCGCCTGGGAGAATCAACGACCGGCTCTGACCGCCGACAGCGAGGCCCGCGATGCCGCGAGACGGGCGGCGGCGACGCCCACCCAGGTGGCGACCGCCACCGAGGAATATGAGGATGAAGAGGTGATCCGCGTGGGTCTGGTGGAAAACCTGGAATCTGGATACCTAAAAACCGGCGGACCCTTCGTACTCTCCTCCCAGGGAGATATCGTCTACGAGAGTCCGGAGGCGCAA
>JAWOCO010000380.1:0-3027 GCA_046483765.1 Alkalispirochaeta sp.
TGCGAAAGAAGCGGAACGTCTGCTCCAGATCCCGATTGAAGAAAATTACCGCTTCCCCGAAGAGCAGTCCATTCTTGGTTGCACCAAAGGAAAGCACATCGACGCCGGCATCCACCGTGACCGCCCGGAGCGCCTCCCGCGGGGAGAGCTGCCGGCCACCACCCGCAGCGTGCGCCCGCTCCCACACGGCAGCTGCGGCGTTGGCGATGCGCGCCCCATCCATATGCACGGTGAGTCCCGCCGCATGAGCCGCGTCCACCACGGCTCGCAGCTCCTCCGGCCAGTAGACGGTTCCCACTTCCGAGGCCTGCGTGAGCGACACCACCGCCGGCTGATTGGTATGTTCAAACCCGCGACGCGATAGAAACGGGGTAATGTCCTCCGGCCGAAGTTTCCCGTCCTTCCGATGCACGCCGAGCAGCTTGAATCCGCCGATCGCTTCCGGAGCGCCACCTTCATCTTCGTTGATGTGGGCCATCTCGGTGCAAATCACCGCCTCGAAGGAACGCGCCATCGTCTGCAGGGCGCTGACGTTCGCCCCGGTACCGTTGTACACGAAGTACACGCCGCACTCCACTCCGAAGAGCTCCTGGAGATTCCGCCCCGCCTCGACGGTAGCCGGATCGTCGCCATAAGAAATTTCGTGATCCCGGGGGAGCTCGCTGAGAGCTGCCAGGATTGCCGGGTGTGCCGGAGAGGCGTTGTCACTCGCGAATAGTTGTCTCATCGGTATGTTTCTCCGAACTCCTGTGTATGTCGTGGTAGAGCTCCGCCAGTTGCGGGTGGTCCGGTTCCAGCTTCTCTACCATATGATAATCAGCCAAAGCTGCATCGATGTCGCCCAGTTCCCGATACACCTGCGCCCGGGCGATGCGCGAGTCCAGGTGGTAGGGATCGTACTCCAGGCACCGGGAGAAGTCCGCCAACGCCGTGGCCAGTTGGTCCTGGTGACGATACACCACACCGCGATAGTAATACGCTCGGGTAGTATGTGGCGAGAGCCGAATGGTAGCGGAGAAGTCCTCCACCGCTCCGTTGGGATCGTTCAGGGCAAACCGCGCCATTCCTCGGTGACTGTGGATCACCGCGGCTACGTGGTCCTGCGTCTGGTAGGCAAGGATGTCACTGTACATCCGTTCCGCGCCGGCGTAGTCCTTCTGGTTATGCGCGTGGAGCGCCTTAATCAGCATGCTGTCAATCGTATCGCTGCCGGTGTTGAGCGAGTCCACTTCGGTATCTTTTGGTTCGGCCACCGGCTCCGTGCCACTGGCCTGAGACCAGAAGTTCTCCCGGCGTTTCATAAGCTTCCGCTGGAGGGAGCGCTGATAGTCACGGATCTCCTGGAAAATGATATCCGAAAGCGTGAGGTTGGCGTTGAGGGCCGCCAGTTTTCGGCGGAGCTTACCGTCCAGCGGGGTCAGCTCAGCTTTGTACACCAGTTCATGCTCAACCTCCGCCCAGGCATCCTGCAGGATCGTGCGTAACTGCACCTCGCAGATCCACTCGTTGTTGAGATGAAAACTATCGCAGATATCCCCGGGAAGCGTTGTCAGCAGGTGTACCGAGGAGTAACCGAACTCGGACGCCGCCAGTTCGGACCCCTTCCGTTCCACCTCGTCCACGGGAAACGCCTCTTGTAGGATCTCCTCCACCCGAGCGATATCCTCGACGAAGGGACACACCACGCGAATCCCTAACAGATCCGTGACCCGCAGCGTATCGCCGTCGGACAGATCGCGACTCCGGCGGAGCAGTTTCTCGTAGAAACTATCAAAACTCTTAATGCGATACTTCATCGTCGGCTGGAGTTCATGCAGTTCCACCGTCCGACGAATCCGCCGCTGGAGTTCATGCAGAGCTTTTTCCAGAACGACCGCGTGCTGATCGTAATCCTCTTGAAGCTCCCGGCGCGAGCGGAGCGGAAGCACAAAGCGGTACATGGCAGTCATCTTAGCATGTCCTGTGTTATTTTGAACCCATCATGACGCGGACTGAACGACTATTCCTGGAAGCGGTGTTTATTGGAATCCTGCTCATCTTCTCCGTGGCGTTTCTACGTCTCATGGAGCCCTTTATTCTGGATGTGTTTTTGGCACTGGTCCTGGCAAATATCTTCCGGCATCCCTACGCCCGCCTGGCGCACGCCACGAAACGACCGCGATTGGCGTCGTCCCTGATGATCATTCTGGTCTTTCTGGTTGTGGCGCTGCCGGTGGCGATGGTGGCCACCTTGGTCTCGGCGGAACTCGCCGGGGCGGTGGCTAACATCCGGGAGAACTGGAGCTCCCTGCAATCATCGATCGGCATTCCCGATCTCGTGGCGGCGGCTGAGGAGCTTCCGATCATCGGCCAGCTCGTCTCCCAGTTCTCCACGGAGGAAATCACCAGTTCGATTCGTGAGATCCTTTCGACCTCCGGCGACTACCTGCTGCGCGTCTCCCAGCGATCGATCGGCAATGTCACCGCAGCTATCTTCAACTTTGCGATCATTTTGCTGCTGCTCTTCTTCTTCTTTGTCGATGGACGCCGCCTGGTGGACCGCGTCTACGAGACGATCCCCGTAAGTAATCATGATATGGACCAGATCGTGGCCGAGACGTTCAACACCACCAGCGCCACCTTGATCAGTACGATTATCATCGGACTGTTGGAGGGCGGGCTGGCAACGGTGTTGTTTGTGATCTTTCAGCTTCCCAGCCCCTTTCTGTGGGGCGTGATCACGATGGTGTTGTCCATGATTCCCCTGATCGGTACAAACCTGGTACTGATTCCGGCGGGGCTGGTGTTGATCTTCTCCGGTCGAGTGGTGGCTGGTCTGGTGATCATTATCACCGGCGCCGTGGGGGTGGCGATCACCCAGAACGTGGTAAAACCAAAGCTTCTGGGAGACCGGTCGGGTCTGCATCCGGCGTTGGCGCTGCTCTCGACGATCGGCGGCATCGCCTGGCTGGGGCTGATCGGATTTCTCGTGGGGCCGGTGCTGGCGGCGCTGTTTGTGGTGGTGTGGCGTCAGTTCACCCGGCGGTA
>JAWOCO010000083.1:0-3757 GCA_046483765.1 Alkalispirochaeta sp.
AAATTCCACAGGAACCCCAAGCCGGGCAGCGGCGATAGATGAGTTGTAGGGAGAGCCGCCGGGAGACGGTCGAAACGCCTCACTGCCATCGGTGGCCGAGGTGGGTATAAAGTCGATTAGTGCTTCTCCGGTGTGTACGATCATGACCGCGATAATACGACAAGATTCGGGCTACCGCAACTTCCAACGGCACTGCTATACTGACGCCATGTTGCATCAGCCTGTGTATCGAGATCAGTTTCACCGCCACCAACGGATGATTCTCCAGTACGATGAATTCGAAGTCACCGCGTTCCGTTTTTCCACCGGCGTGGAGGCGTTACGCTTGTCTAACAGCGTGGGAGAACTCACGGTACTCCCGTTCCAGGGCCAGCAAATCTGGGACCTCCAGATGTTTGGACGACGACAAACGATGAAGTCGATGTTTAGTGAACCGCGGGGGGATGTGCCGTTTCTGCAGACGTACGGCGGCTTTTTGCTCCACTGCGGCTTCACCGCCACCGGTGGACCAGGCCCCACGGACACGCATCCGCTCCACGGCGAACTGCCCAATATTCCCTACGACGAGGCGGCGATCACCGGAGGCGAGGATGAGTATGGCACCTACGTAGGAGTCACCGGCAGCGTGGAGTATGCGCACGCCTTCGGGGCGCACTACCGGGCGGTGCCTGAGGTGCGTATGTATTCCCGTTCCGGGGCGATTCGCGTTCGGTTCCGGGGAACTAATCTGAACAAGACTCCCATGGAGTATATGTATCTCTGTCACGTCAACTTTCGACCCATTGACGACAGCCGGCTGGTATATACCGCCCCCTGCGACACGGACCACGTCCGCGTCCGGGACAATATTCCGTCACATCTCAGCGTGACCCAGGCGTATCGCGATTTTCTCGCCGATCTATCCCGGCATCCGGAGAAACATAACGTACTCGCGCCGGAACTGCCGTTCGATCCGGAGGCGGTCCTCTTTATCGACATGGACACCGACGATAGCGGGCACGCCCACAGTCTCCAGTTACTCCCCACCGGCGAGGGCGATTTCATTAGCTACCGTCCGGCGGAGCTGGATCACGCGGTACGGTGGATCTGTCGCACGCCGAACCAGGCGGGTCTGGGACTGGTCCTCCCGGCCACCGCGGAGCCCGACGGCTATACCGCGGAAAAGGAAAAGGGCAACGTCAAGGAACTGCCTCCGGGGGAATCGTTTGAGTGTGATTTCTTCACCGGAGCCCTCTCCGCGCCGGCAGCACAGCGCTACGCGCAGCACATAACGGCCACTCTGGAGGGAAACGCAGATACCCTGGACCCGGTAGCCCTGGATGCCCAGTCACATTAGTCACGCGCTTCTGGCGGATGAGGTTCTGAGCCGCGTGGGTGCAGAGGGTCTGCGCGTAGTGAACTCACCGGAGATCGCGGGAGATCCGCGGGTCCGGGCAATTCTGACCGCCGGAGCCCAGGGGCCCGATTTTTTTCTCCACAACCACCGGCGGTTGCCGCGGGGATTTCGCTACGGGGCGCTGCTGCATCGCAAGGGTAACGCGCCTCTGCTGCGATCTCTGGCCGAAAGTACCGCCATCGCGGAATGCCCGGAAGATCTCACCGCCTATGCCCTGGGATACATCACCCACGTGTGGTTTGATCGGCTGGCGCACCCCTATATCAACTGGTCCGCCGGCTGGCGCGGTACACCCGACAACCACCCCGACCGCCCGGCGATGCACGCGTTCCTGGAACGGCTGATTGACGTGCAGCTGTTGCGATTACGCAAAGATCAGTCGGTGAGGCAGTTTGCCTTTGCCCAACGGCTTCCGCGGCGCGCCTCAGACTTTTTCCGCATGCGGGGATACTTGGTGGCCGCCCTGCAGGCGGCCCTGGTGAGCGCCGCCGACGACAGCCAGCTCCCTCGGCGTTTGCTTAACGCCCTCCATGACAGCCTCGCGTTCTATAAGTTCACCGAGGCGCCGAGTGAGCGCTACTTCACGGTGGCGCGCCTGCGGGAGCGGCGGGGAGAGGTATCTTCCCGGTGGCTGGCGATCGTGCATCCGCCCGAAGAGCAGATCACCGTGGACGCGCTGAATCTGGAGCATCGTCGGTGGGCGCACCCCTGCGATCCCGAGCGCACCTCCGCCGCCGATATGGGAGACCTCTTTGACCAGGCGCTTTCGCGTTCGGTGACTACCTTCGAAACGTGGTCCCTGGCCGTGCAGGAGCCGTCGGAGGCGCATCTGCAGGCCATCGAAGAGGATGTAGGGGCGGAAAACCTCAACGACGGGATCGCCACCGATCCCCCCTGTCGCCGGACCTACTGCGAACCGCTGCCCTTGATCGAGCTGTATCACGAGCTCAAGGCCCGATTCGACCGCTAACTCCGGCGGACAGTCAGGACCGGTCCTTGCACCAGATCCACCCTTCTCGCCGGGCGATCTCCTGCTGATCCACCGCGGGTGCGGGACATCGCCCCAGCAGGTAGTCCACACCGTTCAGGGTGCAAATGAGCGCGTCCAGATCATCTGCACGGCGGGTAAACCGCTCCCGGTCAACCTGAGCGCCATAGGTGAGCTCCACGCCGCCACTGCGCAGGCGCTGTTCAACCTGGTCCAGCAACACCCGCCGCCGATCGGTCGCCTCCCGCGGGCGATATCCCCCGGTTGCGATACGTTCGGAGGCGAACCAGCCGGCGGGATAGCTCTCCAAAAGCAGCACCTTCTCAGGGTCTCGTCGGGGATCCTCGAGAATTGTTGGCGTGTCGATCGTGCGCCCGATCCGCCCCACCCGTTCCTGGAGGGCGGCTATGGCGTTGAGCGTCGCCAGGGCGGTGCGGGCGATGCGGTCCGCCCCCACATCGAGCGGCGTCTTCCCGACCCGCCGGCGCACGTCGATATCGGTGACACGGCGGAACAGTTCATCCGCCGATAGGTCGATCCCCGCCCCGGCGACATGCACTGCCAACGCCTCCGCCATACGCTTTGGCCAGCCTAAGGGCGAGTCCACGCAGAGCAAGGTGGGAGTGTCGCCATGCATCCAATCACTCACGGTGGCGATCAACTCTTCGTGGTCCCGCGGCGCCGCCTGCGCCAATACTTCCAACCCTGCAACTTCCAGGGCTGCAACTCCCAGCGCCTCAACTTCCAGTGCCGGCTCCGGGCGGCTACCGGCACCGCTCCACGTCACCAGGGTGAGGGCGGTGTTCCGCGGGTCCACCGCCGCGTCCCACCCGATAATGCGAACCGGCTCCGCCGGCACTAGCGCGGGCACCACCGCCGGCATCAGCTCTCGGTGAGTCCCGGCTCGTAGGCCAGCACCGGCTGAAGCCAGCTTTCCGCCTGGGAGATAGACACACCCTTACGAGCGGCCCAGTCCGCGATCTGGTCTTTCTGCAGCTTACCCACTCCAAAGTACTGACTCTGAGGATGGCCGAAGTAGAACCCGCTGGTGGCGGCGGCGGGGAGCATCATGAAACTCTCGGTGAGGCGCATATCCAGCTTATCCGCCTCCAACAGCTCAAAGAGCTCCACCTTGTCATGGTGATCGGGACAGGGGGGATAGCCGGGAGCCGGCCGGATGCCCTGGTAGCGGATCGCAAAGAGGTCCGCCTTGCTGAGCGGTTCGCGGGCCTCATCCTCCGCGTCCCCCCACCAGGTGGTGCGCACCTCTTCGTGCAGGCGCTCGGCAAACGCCTCAGCCAAGCGGTCCGCCAGGATCTTGGCCAGGATCTCGCTGTAATCATCGCCGACATCCTTGAACTGCTGCACGTACT
>JAWOCO010000085.1:0-4672 GCA_046483765.1 Alkalispirochaeta sp.
TCGCCGATCTGCAGCAGGTGGCGGAGAGCGAGTTCCGCCACATCACCTACGATGAGGCGATTAGCGCCCTGGAGCAGGCGGTGGCCGGGGGGACGCGCTTTGAATACCCCGTATCCTGGGGAATCGATCTGCAGACCGAGCATGAGAAGTATCTCACCGACGAGCACATCGGCGGTCCGGTGGTGGTCACCGACTACCCCCGCGATATTAAGGCGTTCTACATGAAACAGAACGACGACGGCCGCACCGTGCGGGCGATGGATGTGCTGGTACCCCGCCTGGGAGAGATCATCGGCGGCAGCCAGCGTGAGGAAGACCTCTCCACGTTGGAGGCGCGACTGGATGAGATGGGCCTGGATCGGGGGGCATACGAGTGGTACTTGGACCTACGCCGCTTTGGATCCGTACCGCACTCCGGGTTTGGTCTCGGATTTGAGCGCCTGGTGCGCTACGTCACCGGCATGCAAAATATCCGCGACGTGATTCCGTTTCCCCGCGCCGTGGGAAGCGCGGAGTTCTGAGGACGGCGGCGGGCGCCGGCGGCGAAGGACGGCGGCGCGCCTGACTGGAGGCGACCAAGAGCCGCTCCCCCAAAAAAACCCCGGCAAAGCCGGGGCTGAATGATCAATTATCCGAGAAGCTGCTGCAGCGTGCCGGTTACGCCTCGCCGCGCACCCATTCACGAACCTTCACCGCGAGTTCTTTGCCCCGCTGAAAGATCAGGTCCAGCTCCTCCTGGGAGGGGGCGCCCTTGAACTCTACCGGCTCCAGAAAGTCCCACTTCATCTTGAAGCGCTCCTGGATCTCATCGAGCTCCTTCTGCGCGCCGCCGGACCAGCCGTAGCTCCCGAAACGGAACGCCTTGCGGTTCATCGCCTTCTTACGTCCCATCTCGTCCACGGCAACCGCCATCGGCGCGAACATCTTGTACTCGTAGGTCGGCATGCCCAGCACTACCCCACTGGAGTTCCACACGTCCCGCAGAACGTAGGAGTAATGCGTTTCGGGCACGCGATGGACGTTAACCTTCATCCCTTCACTCTTAATGCCTTCCACCACCGGCTCCACACCGCGCTCGGTGTTGCCGTACATCGATCCCCAGACCACCGTGATCTCTTCCTTGGCCGGCCCTTTGCTGTACTGGGCGTAGCGCTTGTAGTCGTCCACGATTTTCTGCGGATTCTGGCGCCAGACGATGCCGTGGCCCGGGGCGATAATCTTGACCGGGAGGCTCTCCGTCTTGGCCACCGCTTTCTTAGCCGGCGCGGAATAGGCACCGACGATATTCGCATAGTACCGCGTGGCTTCTTCCTCGAAGAAATCGATCTCGTCCTGTGACAGCTGGTCATCATAGGGCGAATCGGTGATCGCGCCAAACGCGCCGAAGGCGTCACAGGGGAAGAGTGTACCGGACTTGGTATCAAAGGTAGCCATCGTTTCCGGCCAGTGCACGTTAGGAATCTCCTCAAACGCCAGCACCCGGCCACCGCCGAGATCGAGGGTATCCCCCGATTTCACCGTCTGCACCTCGTTGTCGATGCTATAGAACGATTCCAACAGATCCTTGGCCTTCGCAGTGGTAATGATCTTGAAATCTGGGCGAATCTTCTTGAAATCCTTCAACCATCCGGAATGGTCCGGTTCCATGTGGTTAATGATGACGTAGTCGATATCTTCCGCCTTCACGCCCATCTGTTTGAACTGGTCAAAAAGTATCTCCGGTGTACCGTCCCAGTCACACACGCCGTCGATTATCGCGACCTTGTCACCCTTAACGATATACGAGTTCATGGAGAAACCGTGCGGTATCGGCCACATACCCTCGAACAGGAGGTCGTGGATGTTGGCTGAGAGTCGATACACTCCGTCGGTTACTTCTGTAGTTTGCATAATGCTCTTTCCTCCGCAGTACATGCGGCTCCCCTACCGAGGAACCGGTCATTCTTTATCGATTTACTTGGCTACAATTTAAAATGGAATCGTCGCCAAAGCAAGTATCTCACCATGATAAAACGCAATCTTGAATTGGACAAACGCGTGACACCAGCTGGACATGGGATTACGCACCCAAGCGAGTCAGCGTCCGGTCCAGAGCGTCGGCAAACGCTTTCTTCTCCTGGGACCCGTACCCCCCTCGGCGGCTCATCGTTTCCAGTCCGGACGCCCGAATATGAGCTGCGGCGTCGCGGAGCGAACGGCGTTCAGCGATCGATTCAGCATCAAAAACGGTTCCCCGGTCATTCAAGGCCATACCTCCACGGAGAACGATCTCCTCCGCCAAGGGAATGTCCCGGGTGATCACAACCGGCACGACGCCCCCGGCGCGAAGCTCCTCCACCAGTCGCGTCAGCGCGTCATCAACCGATTCCCCGGAGACCACGGTAGCCTGATAGCCCTCCTCCAGTTGGAGGGGCCGGTTCGCAAAGAAACGCACCTCGATTCCGCGCCGCAGCGCAGCCCGGATCAGTAATGACCGCACCGGCACTGGACAGGAGTCACCATCTACCAGCACCGACACCGTGGCGGGTGTCATGAAGCCGCACCTTCTCTACAGGTGATCGTTCCGGGAACGCTGGCTACGTAGACGGTGGCGGCGGACCGTCCCCGCAGGGTTACCTGGTGTGTTTCGTAGTCCACCAAGGCCGACTCGGTTGAATGCAGCACCACCGCCTTTGTGGAGTCTGCAGTGCCGCCGGCAGAATCGCGGGAGCTATCGGACGTCCTCGCCGTCACCTCCACCGCGCCTCCCACGGCCAACACAATCGCGGCGCCGCCACTCTTGGTAAAGGTCATACCCACGCCCCGCGGGTGAGCGCCCAGGGCCGCGCTATCGGGGCTCTCGGGGCTGTCTGGGCTGCCTGGGCTGTCTGGGCTGTCTGGGCTGTCGGGGCTGTCTGGGCTGCCTGGACTGTCTGGGCCATTCGCACCATTCGCGCCAATCGCAGCTACAGAGCCGTCCGGCTTATGTAGGCCGTCCGGCCCTTGTGGGCCGCCAGGCCCTTGTGGGCCGTCCAGCTTGGAGGAGAGCGAAAACCGCACCAACTCAAACTCCTGCGCCTCCGTGCGGTATCTCAGAAGCGTCCCGTCCCCGCAGGGCACGGAGATGGGCTCAACCACCGCCGGTGGGTCAAACGTGAACTGCACCGTCCGCAGGAGCTCCGGCCGATCCACGTGCTTGGAGGTACAGCCGGCGCGCAGCACGTTATCGGAAGAGGCCATCAGCTCAACCCCGGCTCCGTAGAGGTAGGCGTGCAGCACTCCCGCCTCCAGGAACACCGCCTCCCCCGGACGCAAGTGGACCAGATTCAGATACAGGGGAGCGGCCGCCCCCAGGTCCCCGGGAAACTGCCGCATTAGCTCGCGGCACCACCAGTAACGATTCTGTCGATCCGGCGCATCCCCTCCGGCTGGGGAGTCACCGGGGCGGCGATCACCACTGCCACCGCTGCAGTAGACGTGAAGCGCCCGCTCCACAGCGACGGCCTCTCCCGCTTCCGCGATCCGCAACAGCGTGGCAAACACCTCCCGCCACACCTGTGCGCTGGGATCGGCCACAAACCGTCGCAGAACCTCCTTCAGCGGGTTCAGCGTTTCCTCGGCCTCTTGGCGTAGTGTCTCGGCAAATCCGCGCATTTCCTGCTGCAGCTCACGTAACGGCCGAAACCCGCGCAGCCCCCAAAACTCGTCCACCGCACACAGCAGTTCCGGTTTGTGGTTACGGTCCCGGTAGGTTCGATGCGGTGCGGCGATATCGATACCCTGGGCCTCTTCCCGCTCAAATCCCTCCTGCGCCATCGCTCGGGTGGGATGGGTTTGGATCGACAGACCTCGTTCCGCGGTGAGAATTTTAAACAAGAACGGAAGCTCTCCGGACCCTGAGCGGCTGAGGATTTCGCTCAGCAGCACGGCGTCACGGGAGTCGATCTCCACCGAACTGGGTCCTCGGGGATGCGTTCCCATCCAGATCTCCGCCACCGGTTCCGCCGTGGGTGAAACCGACTTATCACCGGTCTGCAGTGCCGGAACCATCCAGCGACTACCCCAATCATAGTTCTGAGCGCGATTACGCATACGATACACAGCCATTGCCTGCTGATGCTACGGCGCCGGAGGAAACCGGTCAAGCAACTTGTCATGGCGATATCCGATCAATACAATGCCGATGCCATGAAATTATCTATCCTGCAACAGACACGGTACACCTACCAGCCAAAACTTCCGCCCGCCCTCCGCGGCACGATCTCCTCCGTGGGGGTCTCACTGGGAGAACCGACGGAAGCCCTCAGTGACCAGACGGAGCTGAAATCTCTGTTCCCCGCCACCTACGGCGCGCCGATCGCCACGTTTCAGGCGGCCCGTGGGAACACCAGCCCCGATTACGACCGACCCCGCACTGTAGGAGTGATCCTCTCCGGTGGCCAGGCCCCCGGTGGTCATAACGTGATCGCCGGCATTTTTGACGCCCTGAAAGCTGCCAATCCGGAAAACACACTCATCGGATTCCGACGCGGTCCCGGCGGATTGGTAGATGACGACAAGGTAGAGCTCACCGCGGATCTTATTGACGAGGTGCGCAATACCGGAGGCTTTGACATTATCGGAAGTGGCCGGACGAAGATCGAAACGGATGAGCAATTTGCCGCCGCCCGGCAGACGTGCCTCCGCAATAAGA
>JAWOCO010000204.1:0-5396 GCA_046483765.1 Alkalispirochaeta sp.
TTTCCCCATTACGTGACGCCGGACGATCGTGCGGGCCACATTGGCGTCCACCGTGCCGTAGATCACGCGGGGCATATCCGGTACGCGAACCTCCACGGTGGGCTCCGCGTGCTCCAGACCCATACCTCCCACCTGCCGAACGGCAACGTTGGTCAGTCCCTGGGTTTCCAGCTCTTCCACAAACGCCTTCAGTGTATCCTTGGCACCGGCGGCGATCCCGCTGGTTCCCATACTGACGATGATGTCGGCGGTCTTGTTATCCGGCGAGCGCATATCCATCTGCTGGCGCTTGGACTCGCGCATTTTTCGTAAGTCTTCCAGTGTCATCTTTGCCATTACTCGGCCTCCGTGTTGGTCAGGCTCTCTTCTTGAGCAGCCAGGTATTCCCATAGCAGCGTCTGCGATCCTACGGTATCGATCTCGCCCAGCGCCTCAATCAGCTCACTCCGGGTCAGTTCGTATCGCTGGTCGCCGCAACGACGCGTAATCACCATTTCATAATCTCCTGCAAAGCACAGCGCCTGCTGGAATACGGTCGGTAGATCTCCGATGGGCGGCAGATCAAGGTGATCTTCGGGGACCACGATCTTGAGTTCGGTGCCGATACCGGGAGAGCTCTCCAGCGAGAACGTGCCCCCGGTGGCGTCCACCATCTGCCGGAGAAACGGGATCCCCAGCCCCACCGCTCGGCGGGGATGTTTGATGCCATCGGTAAAAAACGGATCCTGCGCTCGCCTGAGCGTCTCTGCATCCATTCCATTGCCGTTGTCTGAAACCTCGATGTGCATCCGGCCATCCGTTTCTGCCAATTGAACTACAATCCGAGAAGCTTCCGCCTCGACGGAGTTCTGGACCACGTCAAGGAGGTAGTCTCCCACCGTATAGTGCAGATCACTACTCCTCGCGGTGCTTCGCGATAATCTCCGGCAGGCCACCCTTTTTGAGCTTGCCGTAGACCTCATCATTTACCATGACCACCGGTGCCAGCCCGCAGCATCCCACGCAGCGCACCGACTCCACGGAAAACATGTCGTCCTCCGTCGTCTGGTTGACGCCAACTCCGATGAGGTTCTCGATCTCATCGATGAGGTCCTGACCGCCCTTGAGGTAACAGGCGGTACCCATGCATACCTGCAATTTGTTCTTTCCGGGCTTCTTTAGTTTGAAGTAGTGATAGAAGGTGATCACACCGTAGATCTTGGCCAGGGGGACATCCATCACCCGCGCAAGTTCCAGCGCTTCAGCCCGGGGGATAAATCCGTAGATCTGCTGCATCTTGTGCAGGACCATAATCAGGTTTCCCGGTTTCTCACGCCACTCTTCTACAAACGATAAAAGTTCTTCCGGCAGCTGCACTGCCTCTGCGGCCTCGGTTGCCATGACGGTACTCCTGTTATCTGTGAAGTTCTTGTGGAAATTGTACTTCATGTAAGGTCTAACGACAAGTAGATACGAATAATAATCTATAATTCACATTAAATTGCGAACAAAAACTTTGTTGACTGGGGTAGGCAGCATAGGACATGTTTTGGTATTTTATGTGATTGAGGGTGCAAATATATGGAGACTAAAATCAACCGCGGGATAGTATTGCGATTAGCGAAGTACTTACGAGTACTTCATAAGTTAAAAAGCCTCGGTTTTGTGAAGGTTTTCTCGAACAATCTCGGTGATGCCATCGGTGTAACACCTGCAGTGGTCCGGAAGGACTTCTCCACGATCAATATTCCCGGCAATAAGCGCGGGGGCTATAATATTGACGTTATTGTAGAAGAGATCGAGAAAGTCCTGGGCAAAGAGGAACGCCAACGGGTGGTGGTGATCGGATGTGGCAAAATCGGCCAGGCGCTGATGACCTATCCGGAATTTGGCCGGGAAGGCATCGAGGTGGTCGCCGGATTCGACGTCGATCCCAGTGTTATCGATCCCAGTGCCGGTATACCGGTGCTCCCGATGGAAGAGTTTTCCGAGTTTGTGAGCCGCCGTGATATTAAGGTGGCCGTCCTTGCCGTTCCCGACGGCGCCGCTACTGAAGTCTTTGAACGCATCACCGATGCCGGAATCCCGGGAGTGCTCAATTTCACGTCGGTGGAACTGAAGTGCACCAAGTGCGACTTTGATAACTGCCCAGTCCGCTGCGTAGTACAGAACGTGAACATCGGCCTGGAAATTGAAAATCTTTTCTATCTGGTCCGTATGAAGGATTCCGGCGTACTCGAAGACAGTCGGCCCCGGGAGACCAGTACGGTCGAGTCCCACACGCAGGCAGGATAAGGACGTCGCCATGACTCTTAAAGAGTGCGTCCGCCGCGTTACCGCCGATTGGATCGTCCCCGGCGATGAAACGATTGAGTTTCACGATGTGGTTGTCTCAGATCTGATGAGTGATGTGCTGGTTACCGAGCATGACGACTTTCTCCTGGTCACCTCCCTTGCCTCCGAGCAGGTGGTCCGCACGGCGGATATCGTCGATGCCCGGGCGATCCTGCTGGCGAACGGCAAGCACCCCCAACCAGCGTTAAAACAGCTGGCGGAGTCTCAAGGGATTCCGCTGCTTACCAGTGCCCTCTCCACCTTTGATATCTGCCGCGCCCTGGCAGGCTGTAAAGAAGAGTCGTAACGATGAGTCGCGGCGGTCCGATTCCGATTGACACCGACGTTCCGTCGCCGATCATCACCGAACTGATCTATCGCCTCAAAGTACGTGACGTCATGACCCGCGAGGTAATGACTTGCGAGGTAGATAATTCGGTCCGCGATGCTCAGCAGAAGATGAAAGAGAACGGAATCACCGGTATCCCCGTGGTCAGTGATACCCGTCTGCTGGGTATTGTCAGCATGGACGACGTGATTCGGGCGCTGGAAGAGGGACGTATTGATGAAGCCGTGCCGCACTACATGACGCGATCAGTCATCGTACTGGAAGACGACATGCCCCTATCCTTTGGTATTTCCTACATGGAGAAGTACCGCTACGGACGGTTTCCCGTACTCGATGATGGCAAAAACCTGGTGGGCATCGTCACCAGTCGGGATATCATCATCGCCCTGCTCTTGGAGATCAACAAAGAGGTCCAGCGCTTTGAGGATAACACCCGACACGCGGAAACGGACGGGCGCGGATTTCGGTTGGAATACACCACCCGCAAGTTCGATTTCGAGATGGCCGGGCGCCTCTCCACGGAAACCAAGAAGCTCTTGAAGGAACGCAATCTCCCTCCGAAAATCATGCGCCGCGTGGCAGTGGCCACCTACGAACTGGAGATGAACCAGGTGGTTCACTCTCTGGGAGGGACGGTGCGGGTCACCTTTGATCCTGAGCGCAACGAGGTGGACATCGTTGCGCAGGACAACGGACCGGGCATCGAGAACATCGAAGAGGCTCTGGATGAGGGGTTTTCCACCGCCAATGAGTGGATCCGCTCTCTCGGTTTCGGAGCCGGCATGGGCCTCCCCAACACCCGTCGCGTCTCCGATAGCTTCGACATTTCTTCCAGCCCGGAGGGTACCCTCGTGCGGGCCACGATTCATATACCTACGGAGGAACCCGATGAAGCTCTCTGAACTCCCACAGACTCTTGATCTGTCAGTCATCCAGGACCAGTACGAAGATCGCGAGCTCCGCGGGGCGTACACGTCGGACCTGCTCAGTGATGTCATGGCCAACGCCGATGACGCGGATGTGCTGGTTACGATCCAGTCCCACAAGAACACCGTGGCGGTCACCACGCTGGTGGGGGCGGCGGTGATTCTGGTATGTAATAACCGGCCCGTTCCGGAAGATATGATCGAGGCGGCCCGCAGCGAAGCGGTGGGAATCTTCCGCTCTTCACGAAGTCAGTTCGAGATCTCCGGAGAGTTGTACCGCCTCATCGCCGCGTCGTGACTGTCCGGGCAGATCTTCACAACCACTCCTGTCTCAGTCCCTGTGGAGATCTCTACGCTAGTCCCTCGGCGATGGCCCGCACCGCTCGGGAACGCGGGATCACTCTCATGGCGCTCACCGATCATAACAGCGCCCGCAACGCTGCCGCCTTCGCGGAGGCGTGTCGGCGGGAAGGCCTGATGGCACTCTTTGGAACGGAGACCACCTCCCGGGAGGAGGTGCATATTCTGTCACTTTTCGCCACCGTGCCTGAAGCGGAAGAGTGGGGAAGCTGGATCTACCCGCGGCTGCCTGATTTTCACCACGATCCGGAGCGCTTCGGAGACCAGGTAGTGGTTGATGCCGATGAAAATATCCTTGATTTCGAGCCGCGCTATTTAATCCCAGCCATCGACGCGTCCATTGACGAGATCCGCCAGGAGACACTGGAGCGGGGCGGGCTGATCATTCCCGCTCATATCGATCGCACCACTAACAGCATGCTGTCACAACTGGGATTCCTGCCGGATCTCCGCTTCTCCGCCCTGGAGATCACCCGGTGGCCACCGGCGGTAGACCCTCAGGGGCACACCGTGATCTGCGACTCGGATGCCCATTTTATCAACGATGTGGCGCAACGGAGCTTCCAGTTTTCGGCGGACATTTCCCCGGCGGCATCCCAGGAGAAGGTCTTCCAGGCCCTCTCTACAGCTCTCGATACCGGTTCCGTCACGTGTTCCATCGCGCCGGAGGCAGCCCCGCCGCAGTAGTCTGCGCACTACATGCGGTATATTATATCGGTATGCAACGAACGCTACCGGTCCTACTGCTGTTTGTCTCATGTGGTCTCATCGGCGTGACCGCCCTCCCCCACCAGCCGCAGGAGCCGGCGGGAGTAGACCGCTACCGCCGTGCGGAAACCCTGGTCTATTCGGAACAAGGAACCACTGCGGACGTACGCACCCTGCTGGAAAACACACGGCGGGACCTCCGGGGCGAAGCTGACCCCGCCCTGCGCGCCTATTGGATCTCCCGCACGCACCTCCTGCTGGCCACCCGCTACAATCAGCAGGACGACAGCCGTGCCGCTCAGCGGGAACTGGAGGCGGGCTTTGCGGCGATCAATGACGCGATCGAGCAAGCCGGTGAGTTTTCCGATGGGCTCCGGGTACAGGCGGATCTCCACGCGCAGATGATGTTTGCCCGGGGACTGATCTACATGGCTCGCCATGGCAGTGATGCCCGGCAGCAGGCGCTGCGGGCGATGGAACTCGACCCCACCAATATCAGCGCCCGCATCACCGCAGCCGGATTCTATCTGAACGCCCCACGATTTGCCGGTGGTGACACTGAGGAAGGCACGCGGATTCTCGAGTCCGCGCTGGCGCAGAGTCCTGAGAATGACAATGAACGATTCTTAATACTGGGATTACTGGCGCAGACGTACGGCGAAGCCGGCGACACTGCAGAGGCGGGGCGCTACCTACAGCTGGCGGAGGAGATCTACCCTCGCAGTCCGTGGATTGCTGAG
>JAWOCO010000237.1:0-4934 GCA_046483765.1 Alkalispirochaeta sp.
ATTCCGTTGGCGGCAACCAGGGATCGCACGTCGGCGATCGTCTGATCGGGCCCCACGGTTACCGGGGTGTCGATAACCCAGTTCAAATGGCGCTTGACGCGCCGTACCTGGTGCGCCTGTTCATCGGGGGGCATATTGCGGTGAATTACACCGGCGCCACCCTCCAGCGCGAGGGCGATCGCCAGATCCCCCTCGGTGACGGTATCCATGGCGGCGGAGACCACCGGGACGTTCAGACGCAGGCCCGGGGCCAACTGTACGGCTACATCGGTCTCGCCGGGAAGAAAATCGGCGAAGCCCGGTTGCAGGAGTACATCGTCATAACTGAGAGTTTCCGGAAAGGGGGTGTATTGTTGATTTGTATTTGAGGGGTCCATATACCATTATGCCGGGAAATCCGGTTGGATGTCACCCGGGGTCACAGAGTCACCCTCTTATCTGATGTTATGTGCCGGCGCTGCCCGGGGTGGCTACTTGGCTCCCGCTCGATGCGCGTGTAATACTTGCCCTATGTTCCGAAGATCGGTATTCACAGGGATCGCGGCGGGAGCTGTCATACTGCTTGGCGCCTGCTCCAACCCCACAGAAGAAGCCACAACCACGAGAGGACGCGAGATCGTTCCTGAAGCAGGTGAGGGGATCGTCCTGGCTCGCCAGGAAAGCGCGGGCATGTCCATTCAGGGGGAGGAGGAGCAGACGAGCCCCCGGATTGAGTTGGACCCGGGGGTCCTGTTCATTTCCGCCCTTGATGTCAATCTGGATATCGACGAGCCGGAAGAGCAGATCGTGGTTATCAAGCGTGCCGACGATCCCGAAGACCGGGTGCGCCTGCTGGTTACCGATTTTGATCCGCTGCGGTCTACCTATCGGGTTACCTGGGAAGGAGTCACACGGGCTTCCAACGTGCGCACGTTTGCCGTGTATACGATGGACGTGATCGGTGATCAGCAGGACGAAATCGTGGCGGTGGGAACGGACGAGGACGGACAGCAAACGATGAACGTCTTCCGGCGGCGCATGGGAGATGACGAATCCACCGCGCTCTCCTACCGCGAGATCTTTGCCGCCGCCAGCGATGGCAGCATTGAAATCGATGAGGTAGCCCGATCTGATGCGTATCGGACGCTGCAGAGTAACGGCGCGAGTTTTCCGATTCAGGTGTACCGTCGCAATACCGACACCGACAGTCCCTCAGACCTGATTCTCACCGATTGGGTATGGCGCCCGGAAGAGGGCCGCTACGAGGCGGAACGGACGGTCCCCATTCCCGCGATGCAGGCGCAGGAAGAGCAACTCCGCGAAATGTACGATGCCGATGCGGATACGCTTGAGGACTTTCTCGCCGGTCCCTGGTTCCGGTCCAGCGGAGACGATATCGGACCCTCGGTGGAGTTGGCGCTGTTTGATCCTGATACCCGGGAGGTGGTGATGTACCGTAACAACTCCCAGGAACAGTATCGCTGGTTGAACTCCTACAAGACGCTCTATGCGGATGGTCCCGGGCTCTGGATGAACTTACGCAATAATGTGCTGGGCACGGTGCGCCGCCAGCTTTCGATAACCGTGGAAGATCTGGACACGATTTCCATCTCGGTGGAGGGCGCAGAGTACTGGAACGGGCGCTATGAGCGGATGACCCCCGGTATTCAGAGCGGCATCGTCCGGGAACTCTCGATCGGACGCCCGCCGTTCGAGTTATCCGGCGTGTATTCCAATGAGAATGGGGTGGAAATCCTCTTTGACAAGCCGCACTTCCGATTTCGAACGCGGGATTTTGACTGGAGTGGTGGCTACAATCTCATTCAAATGGAGGAGCCCATCCTGGAGCTCAAGGTGACCGAGTCCGATCTGGTGCCCTCCACCGCCCGCCGGCGGGAAGATGGAAGTTTTAGTGTCCGGTACGCCGTCCAATACACTGAGAATGAATCAGATGGGAGAGTGTTGCGCAGGCTCACCTTGAACCCGGTACAGATCACTGCCGACGGCGCTCGCAGAACGGGGGGCGTGGCCCTAATTATGGAACAGGTGGAAGAAGAGGAAGAGGCGGCCGAAACGGATTAAGGTGAGTCAAACACGAGAAAGCCTTCGATCCCCTGTTCTTTCAAGCGGACCACCGTTTCCTGGGCGGATTCGGGAGTTGAATCCTCGGGAAGTGGGACGATTACCCGGAAGAAGACCTCGTCATTGATTTCAACTTCTTGCACCTCCGCCTCGAACCCCAGTTCACGAATGTCACGGGCCATGTACTGCGCGTTCTCTCCGTCACGGAAGCTTCCCGTCTGAATCCCCGCAACCTCACGTTTCTGGTCCTCCCCGGTACCCCGCTCTTGCGGTGTTTCCCGCTGCGGATCGGACCGGCCAGGATCATCGTCGCCGGAGGATGAGGACTCGCGGGGAGCACGTTCTTCTACGATAGGGACCGAGCGCATCTCCATGCCACCAAAGATTCGGGAGGGACTCGGATAGTAGGTGGCGATAGTATCCGGAGACTCCCCGTCCTGTGCCAGTGACGCCTCCGGGGCGTCGCGGTCAAAGGAGGTGTGTAAAGCGGTGGCGCTCCACTCCTGGGCGTGAGTGTTGCCGGTGATCTGTGCCGTTTCGTACAAAAGCAGTAACGCCTCAGGCTCCACCGTCTGGTTCATCTCCGGAGGATCGATCTCTTCCTGTTCCCCCGGATATCCCACCAGGGCGGCGGCCTGAGTGAAGGCGCGCTCGGTTTCATCCTGCATCGCGTAGGCGCGGATTCTCAGCATGGCGGCGCGGCGTTGGATGTCGCGGGTGGGCGCCTGATGAATCACCTGAGTCAGCAGCAGTACCGCCTCCGACACGTCACCCTCCTCGATCGCCAGCGACGATCGGCGGAGTGATGCCTCCCAGAGTGAGGGATCCGCATCCACGGCACGGGCGTAGGAGAGGCGGGCCCGATTGTATTGGTGAGATAGTTCCTGCACGATTCCTGCCCGCAATAGGACTCGGCCCCGATCGGAGCGGTCCATGACGTCCTGCAAATACTCATCCAGGAGGTCGCTCACCGCCTCTACTGAGGGAGCGTACTCCACGGCTGTGTAGAGCACGGAACCAAACTGGGGACTGTTGGGGTTCTCGTCGAGCCAGTCCACCGCTTCATCGTAGGTGTTTACCGTCTGTGCCCAGATGGCGCCGGCCCCGGCGGTACATAACAGGAGGATGGTGAGGGCTACGATCGGATAGTAAACTCGCCGAGATCTCATGCCGCCGGCCTACTGCTCGCCGATTTCCATGGGGTTTTTCCCGTTGCGTTTGGCATCCTTACGAGCTTTCTTCTCCGCCTTGCGGGCGCTTTTTTCTTCTTTCTTCTCTTTGCGCGATAGTTTTCGCTCAGAGCGCGCCCGCGACTTGCGGGAGGAGGTCCGAATTGCCGCGGGAAGTGCCACCGCCACTCCGAAGAAGAACGCTACAAACAGACTCATGAAGACCGGAACGTCCGAGAACGACACGAATCCAAAAGATATGTCAGTGGTATTTCCGAGATTGAGTCCCACAAAGGAGAGGATTAATCCCAGTAGGACCAGATAGAAGACCAATTTCCACGGCATAGTGTGCTCCTTACGTGTAATGTACCACGAACCGCCATCAATGGCGAAAGCTTCGCTGGCCGGTGAAGATCATCGTGGCCCCGTATTCGTTGATCGCATCGATTACCTCGCGATCACGAAGGGCCCCGCCGGGCTGCACCACGGCGCCCACACCTTCCTTGAGGCCTACCTCCACCCCATCGCGGAACGGAAAAAACGCATCGGAGATCATGGTGGCTCCTTGGAGCCCACCGTTGCTCCGTCGTGACTGTTCCAGGTAGTGGTTGCGCTCATCGGGGTCGCTGATCTCTTCGATGCCGCGGCCGGTGGCGGTAAACGCCAGGCGGTCGGCGGTCTTCCAGTACGCCTTGTCCCGCGCGATCCGCGCCACGCCCACGCGATCCTGCTCGCCGGTGCCGATCGCTACGGTGCACCGATCTTTCACGTAGATCACCGAATTGCTGGTGACTCCGCTTTCCACGAACCACCCGAATCGCATGTCGGCGGCTTCCTCGGGAGTGGGCGCGCGGGCCACCACGTGGGTGGTACCGTCGTGCTCTGTAGAGGCGGGAACCAGGGTGTCCGCCACTAGATCCACCGGCTGGAACGACCACTGTGCCACCAGACCCCCGTCCATGAGGCTCTTGAAATCTACAAAGCGCGTCGCGGTATACGCCTGAAGATCGTCCATGGCACCAATTCTGAAGACGCGCAGGTTCTTGCGGGATGCCAGAATCCGCAGTGCCTCGGCGGAATACTCCGGCGCCACCACCACCTCGGCGAAATACGCGGTGATCATTTCCGCCAGTTCACCGTCAACCTCTCCGTTGACGGCGATCGTACCGCCAAAGGCGGCGATCCTGTCGGCCATGAGCGCGCGGAAGTATGCGTTGGACAGGTCACTGCCCACGGCGACGCCACTGGGGTTGTTGTGCTTCACGATGACGGCGGTAGGATCGTCGGTGAAATACCGGAGGATCCCCAGGGCAGCGTCCACATCGGTGATATTGATCTTGCTGGGATGCTTTCCACTTTGGATCAGCTCGGCGTCCGTGGTGAGTCCGCGGCCGGCGGCGATTTCCTTGACGTCACCGAGCACCAGGTTTCCGTTCTCCAGGCGATACAATGATGCCGGTTGATCCGGGTTCTCTCCATATCGCAGCCCCGCCGCGTTGCCGTCGATGGACCAGCGGACCTTGCGATATGAGAGCGTCTGCTTCTCGGTTCCGGTGCCGAAGGAGATCTCCATCTCTTCCGGGAAGTCTTCACCCAAGATGGTGCGGTACATGGAGCGACTCATGACGGTTCCTCCTGAGGGTCTGCATAGAGCGTGGTAAGATCGCTACTGCGCACGTGACTCCCCAGAGCGCCGGCGATGGC
>JAWOCO010000397.1:0-9026 GCA_046483765.1 Alkalispirochaeta sp.
CCAAAGCGGCCGGAGGCGACCTGCTTGATCGCCGAGCGCTTACTGTCACCGTTGGGAAGTGGCTGGTAGCGCTCCCTGATCTCTCCACCTTCGCCGGTGTTGGACTTACCCCCCACCCGATTCATCGCCAGAGCCAGCGTCTCATGCGCCTCGAGGCTAATCGAACCATAGCTCATCGCTCCGGTAGCAAACCGACGCATGATGTTCTCGGCGGGTTCCACCTCCGACAACGGGATCGAGGTGCCACTCTTAAAGCGCAGCAACCCGCGCAGCGTCGCCTGATCGGTGCTTCGCTGGTTCTGATGGGAGCTAAAGCGCGTAAAGGCGGCGCGGTCTCCCTGCCGTACGGCCCGCTGGAAGTCGGCAATCGATTGCGGATCCCACATGTGCTTCTCGCCGCCCGTTCGCCACTGGTAGTCGCCGGGGTTCACAAATTCGGCGCCGATCTGCGCATTACCCGAGGGCCACGCCAACTCATGGCGGCGGAGCGCCTCCTGGGCAAGTTGGGAGAACCCCGCTCCCTGGATGCGACTGGCGGTTCCCACGAAGGCGTAGTCCACCACCTCATCGGCGAGCCCCACGATCTCGAAGATCTGGGCGCCTTTGTAGCTTTCCAGGGTGCTGATGCCCATTTTGCCGAACACTTTGCGCATTCCCTTCTGCAGGGCGTACTGGTACGCCTCCACGATATCCTCCCGCTGCAGATCCTGCCGCAGGCGGCCGTCCTCCTGCAGATACCACATCGCCTCATACGCCAGGTACGGGTTAATCGCGTCCGCCCCGTAGCCCACCAGCGTACAGAAGTGGTGCACCTCGCGCGGTTCCGCGCTTTCCAGGATAATGCCGATACGCGTCCGGCTATGGTTCCGAACCAGGCGGTGGTGTACCGTGCCGGTGGCCAGAAGCGCCGAAATCGGTACGCGATCGCGGGAGACGGCGCGGTCGGAGAGGACCACCAGGCTGTATCCCTGCGCGATCGCCTCCTCGGCTTCATCAGCGATCCGTTCCAGCGCGCTCTTGAGTACCTCCTCACCTTCTCCCTTGGGATAGGTGATATCGATCACACGTGAACGCCATCCGCGGTGGTTCATCTGCTTCAACTGCTGGGTCTGTTCATTGGTCAGGATCGGGTGATCTAACCAGAGTCGGTGCGCGTCTTCCGGACTGTGAACCAGGACGTTTCCCTCAGGACCGATATACGATCCGAGACTCATAATCACCTCTTCCCGGATTGAATCGATCGGTGGATTGGTGACCTGGGCAAAGAGTTGTTTAAAGTAGTCGTAAATGAGACGGGGCCGGTCCGACAACACCGCGAGCGGCGCATCATTACCCATAGACCCCAACGGCTCTTTGGCATCCTCCGCCATGGGCTTCAGGATCAGATTGAGATGCTCCAGGGTAAACCCGAAGGCGCGCATCCGTTCGAGAATCGTGTCCTGCTCCAACTGCGGCGCACCCTGAGGAATCGGGAGATGATCCAACGCGATGCGCTGCTCTTCCAACCACCGGCGAAAGGGATGCCGCCCGGCGATACCGTTTTTGAGCTCCTCATCACCGACGATTCGGCCCTGATCAAAGTCCACCAGGAACATCCGTCCCGGCTGCAGGCGCCCCTTGTGCGTGACGGTGGCCGGATCCACCGGCAGCACGCCCACCTCGCTGGCCATGATGACCAGATCGTCATCGGTGAGGTAGTAGCGGCTCGGCCGTAGTCCGTTGCGATCCAGCACCGCGCCGATCACATGGCCGTCGGTAAAGGCGACTGACGCGGGACCATCCCACGGTTCCATTTGGGCGCTCATGAACTCGTACATCGCCTTGCCCACATCCGGCATGTGTTTGTGATTTTGCCACGCTTCGGGAATCATCATCATCACCGCCTCCGGGAGCTCCCGCCCGCTCTGCAGGAGCAGCTCCAGGACGTTGTCAAAGCTTCCTGAATCGGAGAGGTCCGGCTCGATCACCGGGGTGATCTTGGCCACATCGTCGCCGAAGAGGTCACTTTCCATGATGCCTTCCCGGGCGCGCATTTTGTTCGCGTTGCCCCGAAGGGTGTTAATCTCTCCGTTGTGACTCATGAAGCGCAGCGGTTGCGCCCGGTCCCAGCTGGGAAAGGTGTTGGTGGAGAAACGGCTATGCACCATCGCCAGGTGGGTATCAAAGAGCGGATCCGCCAGATCGGTGTAGTACTGAAACAGCTGTTCCGGCGTGAGCATGCCCTTGTAGACGATATTGCGCGTGGAGAGACTACAGATGTAGAAGAAATGATCGCTATCGTGCGCACCACCGCGAAGGGTGTTGGTGGCTACCTTGCGAATCACATACAGCTTGCGCTCAAAGACCTCGGCGTCCGCGTCATCGCCGGCGGCGATAAACGCCTGTCTGATCACCGGCTCCGCCGCGAGGGCACTGGGACCGATCATGCTGTTGTCCCGGGGTACATCTCGCCACCCGATGAAGCGTTGGCCCTCGTGCGCCACGATCTGCTCAACCTCCGCCTCGCAGGCCTGCCGCTCCGTCTCATCCTGCGGAAGAAAGAAGAGGCCCGCCGCAAACCGGCCGCGCTCGGGAAGCTCCGTACGCAGCTCTTCGCGCGCGACCCGCTCCAGCAACGCGTGGGGCAGCGCAGTAAGAATTCCGGCGCCGTCACCGGTATCTTTTTCCGCCCCCACCGCCCCACGATGGGTCATATTTACCAGAACCTCTCGTGCCTTCGGAATCAGATCTTGGGAGGCTTGCCCTTTGATATGTGCCACGAACCCGACACCGCAGTTGTCGTGTTCGAATTGTGGATCGTAGAGATATTGCTTCTCTGGTCGTACCTTGCGTTGCATGGACACTCCTTCTGTGAAAAAACGCGTGCCCTATTTACTTGCAAATTACGTGCCAAGAATATGAGAGTACTCTTAAATGACTACGCCACAGATAGTTACAACGAACCACCCCTCCCCCACGATTTTGTAACTCCCACATGTATGTAGGTATCATTACCAAAACGTACTACAATTTCGTAGCTTACATCGCCTCAACAAACGGAATATTCAGTAAAGACAGCCCGTGATACATCATATTCATAATCGCCCGGGACAACCCAAGCCGGTAATCCCGCTGGTCCGCGTCCTCGGACACGGCAATAGGGTGATCATGGTAGAAACGGGAGAAGATCTTGGCGGTGTCGTAGAGATAACCCGCCAACATCGCCGGATTATGTGCATGCGCCGCGTCTGCTACCATGTGGGGATATCCCGCCAGACGATGCACCAGCTGCCATTCATCATCGGTATCGGGGGTACGCACGGCAACGGTCTCCGGCGCGGCCTGCCGCCGCAGCATACTGGAAACCCGGGCACCCAAATACTGCAGGTAGGGGCCGGTATTGCCGGAGAAGGACAACGATTCCTCAGGATCAAACACCATATCCTTCACCGGACTGGTCTGCAGCAGGTAGTAGTGGAGTGCCGCCAGAGCCACCTTCTCCGCCGTGGCCTTCACATCCTCCACGTGGTCTTCGCGCCCCTTGCCCCGAATCTCCTCAGCCGCTAGCTGCGTGAGGCGGTCCAGCAGATCATCGGCATCGACTACCGTACCCTCCCGCGACTTCATCTTGCCATCGGGAAGATTCACCATGCCATAGGCCAAATGGAAGAGGTTTCCCGCCCATTCCTTCCCGAGCCGCCGCAGGACTTCAAAGAGCACCTGGAAATGGTAGCGCTGCTCCGAGGCTACCACGTAGATCAAGCGCTGAAACGGCCAGTCCTCATGCCGCCGAATCGCGGTACCGATGTCCTGCGTAAGGTACAGCGAGGTCCCGTCGCCGCGGAGCAGAACTTTCTTGTCGAGATCGATATCCGTGAGATCCACCCAGACGGTTCCCGTTTCATCGCGGTAGAACACGCCCTCCTCCAGGCCTTTCAGAATCTCCTCACGCCCCAGGCTATACGTCTGACTTTCAAAATAGGTCTGATCAAAGCTGATGCCGGTACGGCGATACGTTTCCTCAATGCCCTCGATCGCCCACCGGTTCATCGTCAACCAGAGCTCGTGGGTCTCGGCATCGCCCTCCTCCCACGCCTTCAGCATCTCTCGTGCCTGCGGTTCGGCCTGAGGGTCCTCCTTTTCCCACTGTGCATACTTGACGTAATAGTCGCCCACGAAGTGATCCGACTTCTTGTTCTCCGCCTCCGGGGTCGTGCCGTTGCCGAACCGGCGGTACGCGAGCATCGACTTACAGATATGGATACCGCGGTCATTAATGAGATTCACCTTTCGCACCTCGGCGCCGGCGGCCGACAGCATCCGGGCAACGCTTTCACCGAGAGCATCGTTGCGCAGGTGACCGAGATGGAGCGGTTTATTGGTATTGGGACAACTGAACTCGATCATAAACCGCTGCCCCTCGAGCGTCGCGCCGTCTCCATACGACCTTCCCTGAGAGAGGGCGGTGTTAATCACCTCCGCCGCCACCACCTCCCGCCGCAGAAAGATGTTCACGTAGGGACCAATCGCCTCCGCCCTGCCACTCTCGGGGGTGGTACCGTTGATCGATTCCGCCACGGTGATGGCGATCTGCGCCGGATTACGACGCAGCACCCGGGCAAAGGGGAACATGGGAAACGCGATATCTCCCTTGGTGGTATCCGGCGGCGTCTCAATCAGGAGCGTTTCTTCCAATAGATCGCGGTGAGTATCATCAGCGGTCATGGCGGCCAGCGCATCAAGAACGCGGGTTTTCCAGGGAGTCCAGTACTGTTTCATAAGTGACACAGAGCATAGCGGATTCCCGCCGGTCTCGTCAGCCCTGTGCGGCGGTGGCGTTATCGTCGGACGCTGCCCGCGGCCGGGAGGAGGTATCAGCACTGGAGGAGGTATCAGCACTGGAGGAGGTATCAGCACTGGAGTCCGCGGTATGCACCGCAAGTTCCGGAAGAGGAGAACTGAGGTGAATATCGTTTTCCGCAGCGCGCCGTTCCAGGGCGTCGAGTTCACCCAGGACACCCAAATACACACCGAGACGGCGATGCAATTCCCGGAGTTCGTCGAGGAACTCCGCATTCCGCCGCCCCCCGATCTGACCGTAGTTTGCCAGCGTGTCGTAGGAGCTTCCGGGGCGGGCGTAGAGAATACCCCCGAGTACATTCACGATCACCTCAAAGGTAGTCCGCACCTGATCCGCCAGCGTGATCAACTCCTGATCTACCCGACGCGTCATCTTGGTGCGTTGCGTGGCGTCGGCCTCCGCGGACAGCATCGCCCCCCAGGACTCCCCCGGTGCCAGATCCGTCTTCAGCCGATCCAGCTTGTCCGCGATCACCTCGAACTCGTTGTACGCGTCGTTGAATTGGGCCCGATTGGAGCTCTTATAGAACTCACCAGCGGTAAGAATAATCCGCAGAGGTGGGAGCGCGTCGTGCCACAGTCCCTCGGCCATGCTCTCCAGCGCGGCTCCCAGAAACCAGTGACCGGTACGGGTTCCGTTTCTCCCATCGGGGAGACCGGGAAAATGGCGTAGTTTTCCGCCACACGCGTCGGAGAGTTCGTCCAGCCGCTGGCGCAGCTGGTGCTGCAGCGTCACGCTCAGGACTTGCCGTTGAATACGCTCAGTGAAAAAGGCGCGATAGATACCGATCCAATCCTCACCGGCGGTGGCCGGCTCCACTGCCCACCACGGATCCTCACGAATAATGCGGATCACCGCTTGCAACGGGTAGCGCTCCATGAAGGACCGATACTCATCAAAGGCGGTAAACATGTCGGACATACGCTTCCGGATCGCCGCCTGCAGCGCTTCTTGCATCGCCGCCCGCTGGGAAGAATCATTATCCTCTGCAGATTGCTCCCCAGACAGAGACTCCGCCAGCAGCGCCAGAGACTCGAGCAACGTCAGGTCCAACGGTTCCTGCAGCTGAATCAAGTTCCGATACAGCTCCATCAACGGTCGATCCAGATAATCGAAGGCGCACCAGCTTCCGCCGCTGGGAGAACTTTCGAACGCGGTAACCATCGCGTCATATCCTACCGATACCAGCTTTACCAGTGAGTCCCCTTGCGACATAGCGCGGCGCATCGCGGACCGCGCATCCGGTGGAATCTGGTCGATACGTTCGTCCAGCGCGTCCGAGAGCATTCGTTTGAGCACCCGCTCGCTCGGTTCTTGCAACTTGGCGATCTGCTCGGAACTGGTCTGCTGCAGCAGGTCCTGATGGACGGAAGGAAACAGATCCATCGCGAGAATCATCACAATATCTTTCCGGTAGTTGGTGATCCCACGGATCGTTCGCTCCAACTGCACGGCGGCATCACGGAGTTTTACCAGGTCCTCGGCAAACTCCGTCAAAAACAGGTGGCGGCGACCATCGATCGCCTCCCCCCCTTCGCGGTGGACCAGCAGCTCCAGATCGTGAAGCATCCAGCGCCGGACCACCTCCTCCTGATCCGCACCGCGAAAGAGTTGCAGCAGAAATAGCGCCAGCCGTCGCCAGATACTGAGCGTTTTAACTTGCTGATCAACGGGCCCGGGAGGCGCTTCCTGTTCAGCGGCGAGTGGCACCGCATGTTCCTGCATCGTTTCTCGGATCGAAGAGAGCATCCGCCGACGGTCATCATCAGTGAGTTGCGCGCTGAGGCGGTCAAAAACGGACACAGTTTCCATGGATACCTCAGCCCATAACCTATCACATCTCCTCGGGACTGTGGCGGGAGGAATATCGGCTGACGACCGTCTTTTTTGCAGTTTTTTCTTGACAGACCGCGGTCTTTCATAAAGACTATTGCTCATGAGTTTTGTTCCGGCTTCGGCACTTACCCTTCTACCCATTCTCGGCCTAATTATTATTGGGACCCGGTATATGCGCGTGGAGGGATAGCCTGTCAGGCAGTCGGATGAAAAGGCCGTCCTTCCCCAGGGAGGACGGCCTTTTTTTATTTTGGAGGAGGACCACATGGATCATGTTCAGATTTTCGATACCACCTTACGCGACGGGGAACAGTCGCCGGGGGCGTCCATGGACGTCGAGCAGAAGTTCGAGATCGCCCTGCAGTTGGAACACCTGGGGGTAGACGTCATTGAGGCCGGGTTTCCCGTCTCGTCCCCGGAGCAGTTTCGCGCCTGCCGTCTGATCGCCGATCGGGTAAAAGACTCTACGATCGCGGCGCTCACCCGGAGCAACGAGAAGGATATCGATGCCGCCGCCGATGCCTTGGTGAACGCCGCTCATTCTCGGATTCATACGTTTGTGTCCACCTCTCCGGTACACATGGAGTACAAGCTGAAGAAGACCCCCGAGGAAGTCCTGGAGATGACCCGACGCTCGGTACGCTACGCCCGCAACAAAGCGGCGGAAGTGGAGTTCTCACCGGAGGACGCCACGCGCACCGACATCGATTTTCTCTGTCAGGTCCTGGACATTGCCATCGAGGAAGGCGCCACGATACTCAATATTCCCGACACCGTGGGATATACCGTTCCCAGTGAGTACGCCAATCTGATTACCACGATCCGTAATCGTGTCACCAATATCGACAAAGCGATTATCAGCGTACACTGTCACGACGACCTGGGTCTGGCCGTGGCAAATACGGTGAGCGCCATTAACGCCGGCGCCCGCCAGGCGGAGGTCACGATTAACGGGATTGGTGAGCGCGCCGGTAACGCCGCCCTGGAAGAGGTAGTCATGGCGTTGAAGGTCCGCAAGGACGCGTTCGACGTGGACACCCGCATCGACACCCGACAGCTGTACTCCACCTCTCGCATGGTATCCACGATGATCGGCTTCCCCATACCCCGGAACAAGGCGATAGTTGGGGAAAACGCCTTTTCCCATGAGGCCGGTATTCACCAGCATGGCATGCTGAGCCACCGCGAAACGTACGAGATCATGACTCCCGAATCGGTCGGCCGGGACGCGACGCGGATCGTTCTGGGACGGCACTCCGGAATGCACGGCTTCCGGAAGCGTCTGGCGGAACTGGGCATCGTCATCGAAGAAGCGGAGATCAAGAAAGCGTACGACGCCTTCCTGAAGGTGGCGGACCGGAAGAAAGAGGTCTTTGACGAAGATCTGTACACGATCCTCAGTGAGCAGTTTGGAAGCACGGCGGATTCCCTTGTCCTGGAATACGTGAACTTCCAGTCCGGGAACACCTCGATTCCCACCGCCACCGTCCGCATCCGAGACCACGAAGAGGTCTACGAGGAAGCGGCCACCGGAGATGGTCCGGTGGATGCGGTCTTCCGCGCGATCGAACGCGCCTGCAAAACCGATGCTACGCTGATAGAGTACAACGTACAAGCGGTAACGCCCGGCAAGCAGGCGATCGGTGAAACCAGCGTAGTCATCGAAATTGACGGCAAGCGATCTACCGGTCGAGGATCCAGCACCGACATTCTTGAAGCCAGCGCCAAGGCCTACGTCAACGCGCTGTCCCGCCATCGACTCCTGAAAGAGGTAACCCATCCATGAAACATCACGAGAACAACTCCGCCGGCGCTCACGCCGGCGACGGCCTACGCCCGGTAGGTTCACCCGACCGGAAAGTCATCATGTACGACACGACCCTGCGGGACGGTATGCAGGGGATACAGGTCAACTATACGCTTGATGACAAGATCAAAATTGCCCACGCCCTGGATGAGATGAAAATCGACTACATCGAGGGAGGGTTCCCGCTGTCGAACGAGAAGGAAGCGGCCTTCTTCCAGCAGATGCGCAAGGAGAACTTACAGCACGCCAGCGTGGTGGCCTTTGGCTCCACGCGCAAAGCGGGAGGCTCCGCGGAGCGGGATCCGATGATTCGGGCCCTGCTTGATGCCGAAACCCCCACGGTGATCGTGGTGGGTAAAACCTGGAAAGCGCATGTGGAAAAGGTGCTGCAGACCGACGAGGAAGAGAATCTGCGCATGATCTTCGATTCGATCCATTTCCTGAAATCCCAGGGACGGGAAGTATTTTTTGATCTGGAGCACTTCTTTGACGGATACAAGGACGATCCCGAATATGCCCGGCGCGTGCTCAAAGCGGGTACCG
>JAWOCO010000326.1:0-2678 GCA_046483765.1 Alkalispirochaeta sp.
ACCAATCCGATTCCCATTAAGTATATGATGCACCGCGCCGGGTACTGTCGCGAGGCGTACCGCCTGCCGATGGTGCCGCTGTCGGACGAACACAAATCCCAGATCGACGCGGTGATGAAGCGGCTGGGCCTACTGTAGCGACTTGGAATCGTCTTCCGGGACGTGGCGTGCGATCCCCCGGAACTGCGCCGGGGTGAGCTGTTCCGGACGCAATCCCGGGTCGATGCCCTCTGCTTCCAGCGCCTCTAGGTACGGTCGCAGCGTGTTGCGCAGCGTCTTTCGTCGCTGCCCAAACGCGCGGCGGGCGACATACGAGGTGCGAATCGCCACGCTCCGGGACGGCCGCTCCTCTCGGGCACGCATGACGATCACGGTGGACCCCACCCGGGGGCGCGGATAGAACGCGGCACCGCCAATATGGAAGGCGGAGCTCACGGTGTAGTGGCTCTGCACCAGCACCGAGAGCGCACTGTAGTCCTTACCACCCACCGACGCCTCCATGCGCTCCGCCAGTTCCGCCTGCACCAGAAATACCATTGCCGGTACGGCCAGCTCCGACTCTATGATTCTTGCGACCATGGAGCTGGCGCTATAGTAGGGAAGATTGCCTACGATCGCTGCCGGCGTTTCACGTTCCATGGCGGCCACCGTCCGCACAAAATCGCCCTCTTCGATCGGTACCGTACCTCCAAACTGGTCCCGCAGTACCCGGATCAGACCGTGGTCGATCTCGAACAGGCGCACCGGGCGATTCAACTCCAGCAATTCAGTTGTCAGGGACCCGATTCCCGGCCCGATCTCCCACAGTTCGCCGGGAGATTCCGCCTGGCGCCCCAGTTCATCAGCGATGGTAGCGGCGATACGCCGGCGGGCGGTGGCGTCGATGAGGAAGTTCTGGCCGAATCGCTTCTTCAACGTGAGACCGTACGTTTCCAGGAGCGCCTGGATATCAGAAATCGAATTGTGGTTGATCATGGAACTCCAGAAAACGGCGCACGGTACGGTGGTGCCGCCGCGCCAGGTATATCGCCAGTGCCCCTCCGGCGATCAGCAGTGTACACCACCCCGCCGCGGAAATCAGCCCGCCGGATTCGGTGAGGTCGATACCCGGCACCGTGGCAAACAGCGTGCTCAGCTGCAAGAACGTCCGGGTCACTGCAGCCAGCGCTTCGGCGAGGAGCGACCCCGCCACCGGAACCGGCGCCAGAAGGGTAAATGCCAGGCTACTCCACATGAGTACCACCGCCAAGAGCGCCAAAACGCCCGCCGCGAGCAACCCCACCGGATACACGGTACCGAACACCGCCAAAGAGACCGGCGCCGTGGAAATCAGCGGCCCCAAGGTGACCCCCAGGTATCCGGCGATCGGATACGGAACTACGGCAGACATGCGTTCCACCAGGCGCGGAGACAAAAAGAAGAGCCCCACCAACGCCCACAGCGACAACTGAAATCCCAGCGCCGCCACCATGCCTGGAGCCACCAGCGCCGTGATGAGCACACACCGACTCAGTATGACTGCCGGTGGGAGGGAGCGGTCCCGATCCACGGAGACGAGCACCACCCCCACCAGAATCAGGGCGCGCACCAGCGACGGTATCCAGCCGGCGATCCAGACATACCCGCACAACGCCAGCGCCACCGCGAGACGTCGTAGCCGAGGGGAGCCAACTGGTGAGGTAATCTTGGTGAGTAGTAGTGCCAGAACCCCGAGATGCATCCCGCTGAGCGCGATGACATGCGACGCGCCTGCCCCCCGGACTCCCGTGGCCATCTCCGGGGACATCTCTCCCCGCGTTCCGAGTAACAACGCCAGGGCCATCGTATGTGCGTCCTGGGGAAGCCGGGCGAGCCGCCGCCGAATGAATTCCCGCGTCCTCCGGCGGGCGACCGATAGCCGGGTGGTGGCGGGTTCAACGCGGATGTCGGAGCTCTCCGCCCAGATGACGGGTCGTGCCCCGTCGGACCAAGTCCCGCGTACCTCCACCACGTCTCCTCGCTGCGGAACTATCGTGTGTGCGTTTCCGGAGGTGGTGAGGTACTCCCGACCGGACCAGATGAGCATAACCCGTCCCTGGGCACTTCCCTTCCAGCCGGCGGGCGTGTGAACCTCGGTAAGCGTCACCGGGAGTACCCGGGTTATCTCCGACGAGGTGCGAAGATCGGCACCGCACGTGCCACGAACCTGGCACACGGTAGATGGCGGCAGGGATGCCACCGGCCACCGCCGGGCCCGGTAGTCAATTGTCGCAACCCAGCTGGAGAGGAGCAGCGCCAGAACCGCACTCGCCAGCAGACGACGTCCCCTGGGACTCGATCTGGGCGACCTCGTGAGCACCAAGAACGAGACAACACCCGTAAAAAGCAGTACCGCCGGCACCGTATACAGGAGCGGCGTGAGCGCTCCACGCTCCCCACCACGGGAGGCGAGGTTGTCGATCATGATCACCAGCACGCCCCCCAGCAGAACACTCACCGCCGCCGGCACGGCCGGGGCGGTGAACAGGGGGGACATCACTCGAAACGGACGGAAACTCCTCACATAGGAATATTACTGGGCAACGGAATTCATTGCTTCGCGAGCCGCATTCTGAACGCGGGATGGATAGCCGTCGAGGAGCGTCACCGAAAAGAGCGCATCATAGGAGAGGGAAAAACCCAGGCGTTCCAGATTAGAA
>JAWOCO010000119.1:0-4591 GCA_046483765.1 Alkalispirochaeta sp.
GACAGTGACAGTAGTCAGCAACAGCACCTATTTGTCTCTCTCATGAGTGAGCTCGAACAGCACAGTCTCCGTGGCCATACGCCGAGCAAGGGATTGATTCGGGCATTACACCAAGACCTTACCGTCGATGATGGGCGGAGTGTCGACGATCTGCGCCGGAGCCCCATCGAAATTCCTGCCGCCGGAACCAAGGTGTTTCCTCGCAGCATGCGCCAAGCGCGCATCCTGGAAGCGTTAGACGCGATTACCCTCAATTTTTTCGTAGGACCGGCGGGAACAGGAAAGACGTATCTCGCCGTGGCGCACGCGCTTCGGGAAGTCCTGGCAAAACGCAAGCGAAAACTGGTACTCACCCGTCCCGTAGTGGAAGCGGGGGAAAGTCTCGGGTTTTTGCCGGGAGATTTGACTCAAAAGATCAGTCCCTACTTGCGCCCGCTCTATGACGCCATCGAGGCGTTGGTGCCCTTTGAGATCATTCGGCGTCTCGAAGAGCAGAACGTCATTGAAATCGCTCCGCTGGCGTACATGCGCGGCCGCAGCCTGCGGGACAGCTATGTGATTTTGGACGAAGCCCAGAACACCACCCGGGAACAGATGAAGATGTTTCTCACCCGTCTCGGAGAGAACACGCAGACGGTGGTCACCGGTGATATCAGCCAGGTCGATCTTCCCCGCCAGAGCGCCTCGGGTCTGATCCACGCGATCAAGATTCTCAGTGACGTGGAAGATATCCGTGTCTCCTATCTCAACCACGAGGATGTCGTGCGCAGCGCACTGGTGCAACGCATTGTTCAAGCCTACGATGACCAACGACAGTAGTTCAAACCAGATCGATGTAAGTAGCGAGAATCTCGAGCCTCCATCGTGGACGGACAGTTTGCGTGGGTACGCCCAGGCCGTACTCCGGGAACTGTCCATTACCAACTGGGAGCTCTCGCTGCTACTCACCGATGATGAGCGGATGCGCGCGCTCAATTCCTCCTACCGGGGAAAAGATGCTCCCACCGACGTGCTGTCATTTGTCGCCACCGAAGGTGCAGATAGTGCCGCTATGAACAGCGACGCGGCCCCCGCCGCTACGGGCACCGCCGCCACCGATGGGGACGATCTGATTTCCCGCGAAGGAATGCTAATCGCCGCCGGCGATATCGTTCTCAACCTTCCCATGATCGAACGGCAAGCCACGGAGTGGGGCGTCGCTGCGGAGGAAGAGCTTCGGCGCGTCCTGATCCATGGGATACTCCATCTCGCCGGCCATACTCACCACAGCAACGATTTCGTCGAAGAACCGATGCTCCGACTCCAGGAGACGCTTCTCACAACACTAAAGGAGAGGATCTATTGAAAACGCAGGGGTTTCTGCAACGTCTGTTTCGGGCCACCGAGACGTCGAACCACTATCGCCATGCTTCCACCATTAATGCGGAGACGCACAAGATGATCGAGGGAATTCATGGACTGGCGGAAACGAGCGTCAAGGAAGTGATGGTACCCCGCATCGACTCGGTATTCCTCAGCGTTGATATGAACGCCACCGAATTGGTGACCCGCATTTCCGAAACGGGGCATTCCCGGTTTCCGGTGTACAAAGACACTATGGACAACGTGGTGGGCATGCTGTACGCCAAAGACCTCCTGCAATTCCTCACCAGTGATGCCCAGATCGAGATCCAGGGTATTCTGCGCAAGGCGTTTTTCGTCCCCGAGAGTAAACGTCTCGACGGCTTACTTCGGGAGATGAAGCGTCGCCGCGTACACATCGCGGTGGCCGTAGATGAGTACGGAGGCGTTTCCGGCCTGGTCTGCATGGAAGACATCATCGAAGAGATCGTCGGGGATATCCAGGATGAGTTCGATAACGAGCGCGAGGATATTCTGGAGATCGGCGAGGACGCGTATCTCTGTGATGCCCGGATCAACATCGAAGAACTCCAGGAGCGAATCCATGCCAGCCTTCCCGATGAGGACTATGACACGCTGGGCGGGTTCGTGTTCGATCTGTTCGGAAAGATTCCGGTCAAATTCGAAAAGGTTCAATACCAGAATCTGGATTTCATCATTCAGGAGATGGATGGCCACAAGATCCGAAGTGTAAAGGTAGTCGTCCACGGTCAGGTGGAAAGCGACGCCGGAGAGGCGTAGTGAACTGGTTTCGGCACTCCACGGCGATCTGTGCGTTTCTCTGCCTGACGGCACTGGTATTCCCGGGAGTGCTCGGAGCTCAATCCCCGGAATCTCCGCGGTCGCTGCTCTCCGACGCCACGGCCAACCTCCGCAGCGCCATCGAGCGTTACGATGAGGACGATATCGCCGCCGCTGCGGACCAGATCCGCCGTGTGATCGCCTTGAATCCGCGCTTCGGCGCCGCCCACCTACGCCTGGGGGAGGCGCTTCTCTGGCTGGGGGACTACCCGGAAGCGGAGCAGGCGCTGGGTGAAGCTCGATCACTTCGGTATCGCAGTCCCGATTTGACGTTGCTGGAAGCTCGACTGGCAGTACTCACGGGAGATCTGGAATCCGCCCGAAGGCGGTACGATGCGCTCCTCGCCGAGCAACCCTACAACGAGGCGGCCCGGGTCGGGCGCGCCGTCCTGCGTCTCGCCGATGGCGCCACGGACGCAGTCGTCCGAGATCTGCAGGACCTCACACGGCGCTACCCCGAGAATCGCCAGCTCCTGGCGGCGCTCATGCGTATCATGCTGGAGCGGGGCGACACCGAGCGCCTGCAGGAATACGTGGATCTATCACTGGCGTATCACGGAGATAGCGCATCGATCCAACTGCTGGCCGCGGACTACGCGTTTCAGACGGAGGATTATAGCCGGGCCGAGTTTCACGCCCGAAACGCGATTACCCTCGCTCCCACACTCACCGACGCCTGGCTGATCCTGGCGCAAACCGCGATCTATCGGGGCGACCTTGAGCAGGCGCGGGCGCACTACGAGGAACTGCTGCGTATCGTTCCAGAGGATCACGAGGCGTGGTACGCCCGGGGGGAACTCCTGGCGCGGGCGGAGCGCATCGAGGAGGCGGAACGGAGCTGGGATCGAGCCCTCGAAATCCGACCGGACTTTGAGTTAGCAAGATTAGCCCTGGAACATACCGCCCTGGAAGAGCTTGAGATGGACGATCCCCTCCGCGGCCGCTTGGCTGAAGACTATCGCGGGAGTGGCGCCGCCCTGCAGGACCGATTCCTTAGCCGGCAGGCGGAGCGCCACTTTCGCCGTGGCCTGCAACTCAATCCCTTCGATCCGGTACTGCGGGCGGCGATCGCGGAACTCTATCTGCAACGTGGATGGGAAGCTCGATATCTGGCGGAGCTGGAGGTAATTCGCGAGCGAAACCTCACCTCCGATGAGGAGGGGGCCCTCTCTGACCGGGAGCTCCAGGATCGTCTGGGGATATTTCAGGCGCGCCTGCAAAGTGCTCCCGCCACGGTGTGGGACGTGGATCAGTTTACCGTGAGCCGGCCCCGAACATCGATCTTCGTGGTGGCACGCCGGGAAGGCCCGCGGACCCTTCCCGGCGCCGATCGGCACATCGGCGCCTATATCGCCGGTCTGCTGCAGGGTTCGCAACAGATCGAAATTACCGCTGTCGAGTCTACGGACGCCACCGTCTCATCAGTGCTTCCCCAGGCGCGTCGGGCGGGGGCGGACCTCATAGCTGTTGTCGATGTCGAGCTCCAGGACCGTTCCATCGCGGTCCGTCTGCAGCTGGTGGAAACGGAGTCTACCCGGGCGAGAAGTGACCGTACGTTCCGCCGCAGCGGTAACGGCCGCGTGGATTCGGTGGCCCGAGCGATCACCGAAGAGATCGAAGCCCGGGTTGAGCCGCGGGGAGAGGTGCTGCAACGGCGCTTCGAGGACGTCCTCGTATCCCTGGGACGGATCGATGGGATCGAAGCGGAGGATACGATCCGCTTCATATCCACCCCCGACTCCCGGGATCTGGGCAGTGGAGAGGTCACCGATATTGACGATCTGGTAGCCGTTGTTCGCTACGAACCTGACGGTGTCGATAATCTGTCCGTCGGCGATTACGCCGTGGTCGTCCCGGAAGACGAGGAAGACGATGCAAATGCGGAAGACGGGGACGAGGACGAGGACGAGCAGGGCACCGCACAAGAACAAACGTCACGATTCCGTGAAATAGTGCAACAGCTCTTCCAGGTGCGGTAATTGACACAGGTCTACGCATTCTCTATAGTCACAATACCACCCCGAAATATATTTCAGGAGGAAATAGTATGAAAATTGCAATTAACGGATTTGGCCGCATCGGACGTAACGTCTTTAAGATCGCCCTCGAGCAGGGTGTAGATGTCGTTGCGCTGAATGATCTTACCGACACCAAGACGCTGGCCCATCTGCTCAAGTACGATTCAACCCAGGGCAAGTTCAATGGAACCGTGGAATACGACGACGAGAACCTGATTGTCAACGGCAAGAAGTATAAGGTGTGCTCCGAGCGCAGTCCCGCAGAGATCCCCTGGGGCGACGCACCGGATGTAGTCGTTGAGTCCACCGGTATCTTTACGACCCGGGAGGGTGGCAAAGGTGGCTACGGCGATCACCTGAAGAACCCTAAA
>JAWOCO010000183.1:0-9638 GCA_046483765.1 Alkalispirochaeta sp.
CAAACTGCCAGGACAGGCCGATTACGATCTGAATCGCCTCCGTATCGGCCAGGAGCTTCCCGACGATATCCAAGGCGTGGTCCAGATCCTCCGCGGTGACTGCGTCAAACAACGAGAAGATGTTCTCTTCCCGGGCGTGGTAGATATACTGGTCTACATCATCCACCGAGATGTGATCACCGACAAAGGCGATCAGTCGATCAGCCTCCTGGCGCAGTTCCACCGTGTTGTTCTGGACCAGCTCCAGCATCAGCTCCACCGCGTCAGGCTCAATCGATACATTCCGGCGGCGAAAGTATCCCAGCAGCCAGCCCTGCTTCTGGTCGTCGAACATCTCCCAGAAGATCCGCTTGTTACGACTACCGGCGACCTGCTCCAGCCCTTTGGCCACGGAGACCTCCGGACTCTCCAGGATGAGTACGGACTCCGGACTCGGGGAGGTGCTATATGCCAACAGCGGTTCGATTTCATCTTTACGTTTCAGGTGCTCCACCGACCGGTAGCGCACCAAGGAGGCCGAACCGAAGAGGGAGCCGTTTTGAAGCAGGGAAACCACATGATCCGCGCCCGTCTCGAAGGCGTAAAAGGAATGCTCTTCGAGACCCTCGCCATGTTCATTCTTCAGGGCCGCTCGAATCTCTTCAACGGCGGCGCGCTTTTCTCCCTCTTCCGGCCCCAAGAACAGGACCACGGGAGCACTACTCATAGCTACGCACGATGTGGGCCAGGGTACCGAGAATGCGGGCGTCCCGCGTGTAGATCGGTGGATAGGCGGGATTCTCAGACTTGAGCTGGACGCGGTTGCTCTCTTTGTAGAAGCGTTTCAAGGTCACCGCCTCGTCCACCATCGCCACCACGATCTCGCCGTTCTCTGCCACCGGCTGTTGCGCGATAATTGCCGTATCACCATCCATGATTCCCGCACCAATCATACTGTCGCCGCTGACATTGACCGCGAAGTAGCGCTTATTGCCGAGCATTGCCTTTGGCACCGGAACAAAACCGTCATGGTTTTCCTCAGCAAGCAGCGGAGCTCCGGCAGCTACTGATCCCAGCACGGGAACCTCCGTGACAAGACGCTCCTCATCACTCCCGGATTCACCCAAAATCTCGATCGCCCGGGATCGGTTGGTATCACAGCGGATACGCTCCTTCTTCTCCAGCGCTTTTACGTGATCGTAGGCGCCCTTCACGGAGATCGTGAAGTTCTCCGATATCTCCCGGATCGTCGGCGGATATTTGTTGCCGGAGATGTAATCACGAATAAACTCGAGAACCTCTTCCTGCCGATGTGTTAACGGTTTCATCGCTCCACCTCTATGCCGAATTTGCGAATCTTCGCGTGAAGATTACTGGGATACACGCCCAGCTCTTGGGCGGTCCGAGAAATGTTGAATCCATGTTCTCGGAGCTTTGCCAGCAAAAACTGCCGCTCAAAACGATCCCGGGCTTCCGAAAGCCCCAGGCTGAGGTACTCGCCAAGCGGTGACGATGCGGCGGTGGCCGGTCGCTGACCAAGAAATCGAACGACCTCATCACGCGTTACAGTGCTACTTTCTGCCATTATGCTAACCCGCTCCACGAAATTCTTCAACTCTCTCACGTTACCCGGCCAGGGGTGTTCGCGCAACGCCTCCAGGGCATCGGAATCAAATGAGAGTTTCGGATCAAAGGCTCGCAGGAGCATCGGCAAATCATCCACCCGGCGCCGGAGCGGGGGCATGTGGATCGGAACGACGTTTAACCGGAAAAAGAGGTCTTCGCGGAACGATCCTTCCGTGATCGCCTGGGTAACGTCGCGATTGGTGGCGGCCAGAATCCTCACATCGACAGAGATCGACGTTTCACTGCCCACCCGTTCAAACCGCATCTCCTGAACCGCCCGCAGAACCTTGGACTGGGCGCTCAGTGACATATCGGCCACTTCGTCCAGAAACAGCGTCCCGGAATGGGCCAGCTCAAACTTGCCTTTCCGGCCGCCGGCGGCGCCGGTAAACGCCCCCTTTTCGTGGCCAAAGAGCTCACTTTCTATGAGGGTATCCGGGATCGCCGCACAGTTGACCGCCACGAAGGGTCCGTCCCTCCGCTGACTTAACTCATGGATCTCGCGCGCGGCCAGCTCCTTTCCCGTGCCGTTTTCGCCGGTGATCAGTACCCGCGCATCACTATCGGCGGTTTGTGCGATCACCTCGCGTACTCGAGTGATCGCCTCGCTCTGCCCCACCAGCTTTGGATAGGCGGGAACCTGGGTGCGGAGGGTGTCGTTCTCACGGCGCAGTTCCTCCAGGGTGAGGGCGTTCTTTACCACCGTAATGACACGGTCCAGACTGAGCGGCTTTTCGAGAAAATCATAGGCGCCGTGCTTGACCGCGCGCACGGCCACATCGATCGTGCCGTGGCCGCTGATCATAATCACCGGCACTCGCGGGAACCGTTCTCGCACTTCCTCCAGGATGTCTAAGCCACCCTTACCGGGAAGCCACACATCGAGCAGCACGCAGTCAACCACCTCCCGCTCCAGCAATCCCAGACCCACCATGCCGTCCTCCGCCGTGAGTACAGCATGCCCCTCATCGGTAAGGATATCGGTGAGGACGTCGCGAATGCCTTCTTCGTCATCTACTACGAGTATGGTCATAGGGCCTGCTCCACCGGAAGATCAATTACGAAGGTAGTGCCGCTCCCGGGGGCACTCTCATAGGATATGCGCCCATCATGATCAAAGACAATACGTTCTACGATCGCCAGCCCCAATCCGGTGCCACGATTCTTACTGGTGACGTAGGGGTCAAACAGCGACTCCCGCAGGTCCTCCGGGATACCCGGCCCATCATCTTCTACCCGCACCCGACAGATAGACTGCCGGCCCCGTTGCACCTCATGAGCGGAAATGAGCAGAGACACCGATCCCCCGGCAGCTTCTACTGCATTGGTGATGAGGTTAACAAATACCTGCCGGAGTTGGCCCCGGTCGGCGGAAATCCACATCTGCTCCGGTACGCCCTCAAGCGAGATCGAGACTCCTGGATGGTCCCGGTACACATCAGAAACCTCTCGGAGCAGTTCTCCCAGGTGCACCTGCACGAACTGCGGTTCCGGCATGCGGGAAAATGAACGAAATTCGTTGAGCAGCGCAGTGAGGGCGTCCACTTCGCGGATAATCGTGGAAACGGTACGGTCCATGACCTCTTCGAAATCAGCAGCCCCCGCCTGGTACCGACGCTGTAACCGCTCTGCCGCCAGTTTAATCGGGGTCAGCGGGTTCTTGACCTCATGCGCCAGGCGTTGCGCAATTTCCTGCCACGCCTGCACCTTTTCAGCTTGCGCCATGCGTCGCCGGGTGCGATCCAGCTCGGTAACCATTCGATTGAAGGACACCACCAGAACTCCCAGATCATCACCGGGACGCGTTAGGATACGTACGCTATAGTCCCCCTCCGATACCCGCCGCGTGGCATCTTCCAACGCCTCAATGGGGCGCATAATCCGATCCGACAGAAAGAACCCCGCCAGAATGGAAAGCAACAAAATTGGAGCGGCGAAGACTCCATACACCGCGGTAAGCACGAGCAGAAGCGGTGAGCGCAATCGCTCAAACCGTTCAAAGAGTTCCTGGGCGGCCGTGAGCGATCGTGCCGTCTGCTCCAGACGTTCCGGCACCCGTGCCGTCAGCACCACTACCGCTGCCGGACCCTGCGAGACCGGAACCACCAGCTGCAAGGCGGAGATACCGGCGATCGTCCCGCGAGTCACCGTGGGGTCGTCTCGAATTCCTCCCACGGAGGGCATCGTGCGGCGGGCAAACTCCGCGTTGCCCAGCACCGCTATCTCGCCTCCGGTACTGTCAAAGACTTGAACCGCCTCGGTAGTGGGAACCCGCTGCAGGAACTCAGGCCAGATCTCCAGGGAAGTATCACCGTCAACATCACCGCTCAGGACGTCGGGAAGGCGGCGATTCAGAACCTCTTCCACTGTGCCGTCATCGGCAAGCATCCGTAACGTGCGGATATTCTCCTCATAATAGTCCAGCGTCACCGCCAGCCCGTCGCTGATCGCCTGCGACGTCTCCGATTGGAATACCACATCAAAACCGGCGGCCAAAAAGCTCACCGAGACGATGCCCTGCGGCACCGCGGCGAGAAAGACAACCAACGCAAAAAAGCCGGTGAGGCGGCCCTTGAATCCACTCCCCGGCCGGCCCTGCTGTCGATCCCGCAGGAGGCGCACAATACTCACCATCACCGCGGCCACCAGGCCCACGGCAAAGAGCGCCCCAAAGACGATGAGAACCCAGGCAAAGCCCAGGTTGAAATCAGGGGGAGTAACCAGAATTCGGTTGATCAGCACCACGGTAAGCACTACTACCAGGACGTAGAGCGCTCCCAGACTGGCCAACGTGGTGCGGGAGGCTGAGGCGCTGCGAAAGACTCTCATACCTGCCGGTCCCCACGCGGGAAGGGGGGACGGGCTGAGTTAGCACGTATCGGTACTGCGGAGCTAATCCTCTTCAAAACGGTTTTCGAACAGGCGAGCCAGACTGTCTACGGCTTCTTCCTCATCCGCCCCGTCGGCGGAGATGGTGATAGAGGTGTTATAGCCGGCTCCTAGGGTGATAATACCCATGATCGATTTGGCGTTGATCGTCTCGTGTTCCTTCTTGAACTCGATCTGTGATGAATACTGCGATGCGGTCTGTACGATAAGCGCCGCCGGCCGCGCATGGATTCCCGCGCGGTTCCGGACAGTCACCTCCTTCTCAGTCATGGACGTTCCTCACGTTATGCCCTTCTTCTGCAGATACGCTTTGCGGGCGTTTTCGCTATCCAACCAGCGCATAATGTTCTGGTTGAACTCGCGGGCACTATAATACCCCATTTTTTTCAATCGTTCATTCATTGCTGCAGTCTCGATGATAATCGGGATATTTCGTCCAGGCTTGACAGGAATTTCCAGATAGGGAGTACCAACTCCCAGAATATCAAGTTTTCGCTCTTCCGCACCGATCCGGTCATACGCCTTCTGCGAGTCCCAGACCTCCAGCTGGCAGATGAGCTGGATCTGCTTGTCATCGCGAATCGAACCCACACCGAAGAGATGGGTAATATTGATAATACCCAACCCACGGATTTCCATGTGGTGGCCCAGGGCGGGGTTAGCACCTTGTCCCAGCAGGATGTTTCCCGCCACCCGACGGACCTCTACCGCATCATCCGCTACGAGCCGGTGGCCGCGTTCAATGAGCTCCAGGGCGGTCTCGCTTTTGCCCACGCCGCTGTCTCCCAGAATCAGGACCCCGATACCGAATACTTCCACCAGGGTCGCGTGGATCGTCTCCCGGGCGGCAAAGACGTTGCCCAGCGCCCGAATCAGACGCATCACAAACTCACTGGTGGCCAGCGGCGTCTGCAGTACCGGGCACCCGGAGGACTCCGCGATGCGGGTAAAACTCGCCGGAGGCTCCAGACCATGGGTGAAGACGCAGGCGGGAATCTCCCGGTTAAAGAGCTCTTCTACGTTTTCCAGATGCTCCTGGGCGGCCAGCTTTTCCACAAACGCGTGTTCACCGCGCCCGAAGATTTGCACCCGATCCGACCCGAAGTTGTCAAAGAACCCGTTCAGGGCGAGCCCAGGCCGGTTCAAATCCGGCGTGACGATCGGCCGTAAGAGCCCCGGACGCCCGGCGAGACAGGAGAGGTCCAGATCGTTGTGTTCCTTAAGATCCAGGTCAAGCAGGTCGAGAACGGTGAACTGCTGATCCATTGTCAGCTCTTATGGTCCTGGATCTTGTCAACTTCCTTGCGGACCTTCTGATCTACTTTGTCTATGAGTTCGTTAATCGCCTTGTGGAGCTCATACCCACCATTCTTGACGATATCGTGCTGGCCCCATCGGAAGTGAATTTTTGCTTCCAGGAGGTAACTGTGGTCTTTCTCCTTAGTCAGGGTGAAGTCCAGATCATGGATCTTGTCGGCCGCGAACTCGAGTTTCTGCGTTCGCGTCTCAATCAGCTCTTTAGTCAAGTCATCAGCATCGAAGTGTACCGATTTGATCGTCATGTTCATTATAGTTCCTCCCGTGTTGCTCCGGATCATCGCTCGTAGGACGAGTCAATCTTGAGTTCCTTGCGGTACTTGGCAACGGTTCTTCTGGCGATATTGATGCCCCGTTGTGCAAGCAGATCGGAGATCTTCTGATCGGACAGGTGTTTGCCGGAAGCACCTTCACTTTCAAGAATCTCCCGCACGATCTCTTTTACTCCCTCCTTACTATATTTCGATCCGCCGGCCGCGGTTCCTGCTACACTATTCGAGAAAAAGTGCTTTAACTCGAAAATTCCCCATTCCGTCTGCAGATACTTGCCGTTGGTAACTCGGGAAACGGTAGCTTCGCTGACATCAACTTCGTTCGCAATATCCTTGAGCGTCAATGGTACTAAGTACTTCTTGCCCTTGATAAAGAAGTCCCGCTGAAAATCAAGGATCGCCCGGGCCACTTTGAGGAGTGTCTGATTGCGCTGTTCAATACTGTGAATGAACCACCGTGCATCACGAACACTCTGTCCGGCAAATTGCCGGGCCGATTTGTCCCCGTTGTCCGCTACCCGCGCAAACGTACGATTTACGCCCAACACGGGGATTTCCTCATCATTGAGCACCAGCACGAACTGTCCGTCTCGCTTGCGCAGCACCAGGTCGGGAACCACGTATCGCGACTGATCGCTGGAGTATAGGCGCCCGGGAAAGGGATTCAATCCGCGGATAACCTCCAGCGCCTCGGCTACATCGTCTTCAGTGATTGAGAGCGCCTTGGCAATTTCCCGGAACTTGCCCTTTTCCAGCGGAACCAGGTGATCACTGACAATCTCACGAATTCCCGGCGGCGGATCCGGGATCTCATTGATCTGCACCAGCAGCGCCTCGTGGTAGTCACTCGTGCAGCACCCCACCGGTTCAAAGGTCTGGATCATTTGCATCATCGAACGCAGGGCGTCGTGGCGCGCACTGTCCACCAGCGTAAAGGGATCCTCCCGATGAAAACCGTTCTCGTCCAAATTACGAATGAGCAGCTCCCCCAGGTCGAAGCGGGGCTGGTCCACCGGCTGGAGGCGCAACTGCCACAACAGGTGCTCCTGCAGCGATTCCGGGTGTGAGAGCGCGTTCTCCATGAACATACGCTTACTGTTTTCATCGCCTTCATAGCGGCCACCGGTACTGTAGCCGGGGTCAGATGAGTTCTCAAAGTATTCGTAATCTTCCGCCGCCGCAGCACGCTCCCTCTCACCATCGAGGGATACCGTGGGACGCTCACGAACAAGTTCCAGCGCAGGATTGGCCTCGAGCTCTTCCTGAATACGGAATTGCAGGTCCTGCAGTGGGAGCGTCATGATCTGAATGCTTTGCAGAAGTTGCGGGGTCATCCGCAATTCCTGTCGCTGGATCAGCGCAGGCCGTTGATACTGCATAGCTTTAATAATGGGAGAGCCCCGGAGCTTTGTCAATTTACCGGGGCTACCCGGCACCTGGGGTGCTCGAGAGCCCTCGGTACTCAGCAGCCTCGGGTGCTACTGCTCGTAGTCGTCGCCCAGATAGATCCGGCGGGCGGTCTCGTTGGCCTTGATTTCCTCCCGCGTACCGGCAACCACGATTTCACCCTGATGGATCAAGTACGAGTAGTCCGAAATTGCCAGGGTATCCCGTTCATTGTGGTCGGTCACCAGAACTCCGATACCACGCTCGGCGAGTTGACCCACGATCGTCTTAATCTCATATCGGGCCCGCGGGTCGATACCGGCAAACGGCTCATCCAGAAGCAGAAACTGCGGCTCGATCGCCAGGGCCCGGGCGATCTCCGTGCGTCTCCGCTCGCCCCCAGAGAGGGTATAGGCGCGCTGTCGGCGCAGCTCGGTGATTCCCAGCTCGTCCATGAGCCGTTCTACGCGAGATCGCTTTTCCGCCGTACTCAGGTCTCGACGCGGCTCAAGGACCGCCACCAGATTTTGCTCCACGGTAAGTTTTCGGAACACCGAAGGTTCCTGGGGCAGATAGGAAATCCCCAGGCGCGCCCGTTTATACATCGGATAGCGACCGATTTCATGCTCGTTAAAATAGACCTGGCCCGCACTGGGGGAGATGAAGCCCACAATCATGTAGAACAGCGTGGTCTTCCCTGCCCCATTGGGACCGAGCAGACTCACCACCTGACCGTTGGCCATGGAAAAGTCCACGCCGCAGACCACTTCCTTCTTGCCGAAACGCTTGCGTAACCCCGCTACCCGCAGGGTGCTGACCGGGGTGTCCTGCTCACTCATCGGATTCTTCCTCGACGGCGATCTCTCCTTCTACGCGGCCTTGCAACTCGATCTCCTCCGTCTCCAGATTAAGTATAATGCGACCCGCCCGGTACTCGTCCCCCTTCCAGTAGACCACGGGAAACCCCGAGAGCTCGAGCACCTCATCCTCCCGGCGATACCGCAGGAATTGCGCCCGGGCAGTGAGATCATCCCGGAGCACCCGCACCGAAGACTGCACGAACAGCAGATCGCCCCCCTCGCGCGTTTCGAGATAGCCACCTTTCAACAGGAGGTCATTGCCGTTGTCCTCGACGATCACGTTGTTCCGCGCCCGTGAGTTCTCCGTAGTCCGATCGAAGGAGACCTCCTGGGCGGTGATAATCAAGTCCCGATCACTATCGACAATGCGCACGGTCGAGCGGAGTTCGGCGTACCTGAAATCCGTACCGGACAGTTCGATTTCTCCGGCCTCCAAGGTGATCTGGTTGGATACAACACGGGCATTGCCCTCGAGGAGCGTACGCTCACGCCCCTCCGCCAGGGTCACCTCGGTGCGGTCACCGGAGAAGGAGAAGGTATCACCGGAGGCAGGAGCTGCCGCCACCAGGAGCATGGCGACCGCCGCCAGTATCGGCACCGTCCCGATCATCTGCCTCATTCCTCACTCCCGTCCCGGAACACTCCCTCCACGCCCTGGGTAAACGTTACGCTATTGCGCCGGCCGTCAACTTCCATTCCGCCCCCCTCCACGCGGGATCCGTCCTCCCGCTGAAGCACCACCGGCGTGTCACCGGAGCTCGAAAGAATCCGCTCCTCCGCATTCCAGTACAGAAACGCACTTTCGATGGTGGCGTCCTCTACCGTGGAAAAGAACGACACATTTCCGCGAAGCTCCACGTCCTCGGTATTCAGATCCAGCCGTCCCTCATCCGCCCGGCCCTCCAGGCGGAGTTCGCCGTCCGGCCCAAACTCCGAGAATCGCAGGTCCCGCAGTTCCTGGTAGCCCTCATCGGGATAGCTTGCGATGCGCGAGGCGGACAACTGAAGCCGATTACTCCGCTCAATGACCATTTCCACCTCAACCAGTTCCACCTGTGGGATACGTTCATCCCCATCGCGCTCCACATCGGCCCCGCTGTAATCAAAAGTACAGCTCGCACCTACCGCCAGCCAGAGCAGCACCGGCAATACTCCCACGGGTCTGCGGCTACGCCGTGGCACTGTCTCTCTCTGCGCCGTGCGCCCCGGCGGCGCCGACGAACTCTCGAAACAGCGGATGCGCCTCCACCGGTTTGGATTTGAATTCGGGGTGAAACTGAACTCCCAGGCCAAAGGGATGCTCCGGCCA
>JAWOCO010000418.1:0-8747 GCA_046483765.1 Alkalispirochaeta sp.
CCCGGGCCCACGGCCGTCCGGGGCGGCCGCCTGGCTTTCGCGCCGGCAGCCGCCGGTGCCGGACTCGTCTGCTACACGCAGCGGGTGCTACGCGTTATACGTCCCGCTCACCGCGGGCCCGCCCCTGCCGATCCAGTCAAAGTGATGAAACTCGCCGCGGGGGCCGTCGACCTTCTCAAAGGTGTGTGCCCCGAAGTAGTCACGCTGCGCCTGAATCATATTGGCCGGCAAGCGCTCCGCGCGATACCCGTCATAGAAGGCGAGGGCGGTTGAGAACGCCGGTACCGGGATTCCCGCTTCCACGGCTCGTGCTACCACGCGCCGCCAGGCGGTCTGGCTCTTGTCGATGAGGCCGCGGAAGTAATCGTCCAAGAGCAGGTTATCCAGGTCCGGGGCGCGTTCAAACGCCTGTTTGATGTCTCCCAGAAAGACGCTGCGAATGATGCATCCCGCGCGCCATAACATCGCCACGTTGCCGTAGTTGATCTTCCAGCCATACTGCTCGTCGGCACTCTTAATCAGCATGAATCCCTGCGCGTAGGAGACGATCTTGGACGCCAAGAGCGCCTGCCGGATCTCCTCCACCAGCTCCGCGCGCTCCCCGGAAAACTTCGGGTTGGGACCGGAGAGGATCTGCGCTGCGGTAGTGCGCTGGTCCTTAAGGGCACTGAGTGCGCGGGAGAAGACCGCTTCCACGATAAGCGTGACCGGTATTCCCTCCTCCAGGGCGTTAATCCCCGTCCATTTCCCCGTACCCTTCTGGCCGGCGGCATCGAGAATCGAATCCAGCACCGGGCTCCCGTCTTCATAGGTAGCGGTGAGGATCTCCGAGGTAATTTCGATCAGAAAGCTATCGAGCTCCGTCTTATTCCAGGAGACAAAGACCTCATGCATCTCCTGGTTGCTCATTCCCAAGCCCTCCTTCATCAGGTGGTAGGCCTCAGCGATGAGCTGCATGTCTCCGTACTCGATGCCGTTGTGGACCATTTTCACGTAGTGTCCGGCGCCGTCGGCGCCTACCCAGTCAGCGCAGGCTTCCCCCTCGGGGGTCCTGGCGGCGATCGCCTGAAAAATGGGACGCACCGGCTCCCAGGCGTCCGGGTTGCCACCGGGCATGAGGGAGGGGCCGTTCCGCGCGCCCTCCTCGCCGCCGGAGACGCCGGTACCGATAAAGAGGATGCCTTTCTCCTTGAGCTCCCGGGTCCGCCGCACGGAGTCGGGGTAGTGGCTGTTGCCGCCGTCGATAATGATGTCTCCCGCCTCCAGGTGGGGGAGGAGCTGCTCGATAAAGCGGTCCACCACCTCGCCTGCCTTAACCATCAACATCACGCGGCGGGGGCGCTTCAGGGACGCTACCAGCTCCTCGACCGAATAGGCGGGAATGATCGTATCTCGCCCGGCGGCGGTGCCCGTGACAAAATCCTCCGTCTTTGCGGCGGTGCGGTTATATACCGCCACGGTGTACCCGTGATCATTCATGTTCATGACCAGGTTCTGGCCCATTACTGCCAGACCTACCAGTCCAATATCTGCCTGCATCTGTGTTCTCCCGGGCGCGTGAGCGCCGCTATTCGAATTTTGATCGCTCAGTCCAGAGGCCGAGCGCCGGTTGCTTGATCACGTAGATCCGCTCCCCGTCCGGTTGGGTGTTCCATCCGGTTTCCATTTCGTGGACGGGGTACTGCTGGAGGACCTGCTCCACATCTTTCCAGGTGTAGCCCACCGCGGTGATTTCGTCGGGAGAAAGACCTCCGGCGGCATACTCTATTTGAAAGCGGCCTTCCGAAGAACCGTGAATCAGGTGAGCCGCCGCGCTCAAATCTTGTGCAACTTCCGGGTCGGAATCAACCGCGGCCAGCGTGGCATCCCGCCCATAGTATCCGTGGCGCCGAATCAGGCGATCGATCTGCTGGTCCTCACCAAACCCCTGCACCCCGGGGGCGATAATCGTCAACGTTCCGCCGTCGGCGATCGCCATGCGGGAGCGGTAGATCGCCTTGTTGCCCAACCAGGTGGAGTGAAACTCGTCGGGGTCGAGATACGCCACCACGTGGGCCGGGGCCTCATCCAGGAAGGTGAGATTCGTGGCTACCGTAAGCTCGGAGGCCCGGTAGAAACATTCCTGGCCCACGCCGGCGAAGAGCCCGCGCATTACCGGCTTGTCGTGTCCGGGGATGGGCTCCATCACGGTAAGTAAGTAGGAGACGGGAAGGTCCGCCAGGAAGTGCTCCGCGGCGTAGTTGATGACCGCGCGTACCGGATTGTCCGCGCGCCCCATGATCCGCTCCATACCGTAGACCGCTCCCAGGAAGTGACTTCGATTAATGCCTATCGATCCTCCGGTACCGACGAAGATGTTCTTGGCGTGGTTGGCCAGACCGATCACTTCATGCGGCACTACCTGTCCCACGGAGATGATTGCGTCGAACTTCTCCTCCGGCGATATGAGTAACCGGTTTACCTGCGCCGGCCACTCATAGTCGACGAGACCCTCGGACACCTCCCGCACAAACTCCCGCGGTACGGTGCCTAGGGTGGTGACGTCGTTACGCCAGTCGTGGTTGCGAAAGAGGTGTCGCGGTACCGACCCATACATCCGCTCCAACTCGAGGTCGGTCATGGGCCGGTGCGTGCCCAGCGCAGGGAGAATTGCCGTGATTCGGTCCCCGGCCAGCTCGTAGAGAATCTCCGTGACACGCCCGGCATACGAGAAATACCGGGAAAAATCGGGGGGAATCACCAGGATCCGGTGTGCATCCACCCGCCTGAGATACTCAGTGAGCGCCTCCCGGATCGTGTCATCATCAATCTGTGTCTGAGGTCCGCCCCAGGCGAGTGTCCAGTCCATAGAATATCCTTATCGTGCCACGCGGGCGTTTCCGTTCCAGATCGCCCAGATCTGCCCCTCATCCAAGGGCTGAGCGTAGTCGGTGGTGAACGTGGTGGCCATCGCGCCGGAGGCCCAGCCAAACTGCACCCACGTTTCCGGCTGCCATCCGCGGAGAACCGCATACAGCATACCGCCTACGAAGCCATCGCCGCCACCGATGCGGTCCAGGACGGTAATATCCCGGGGAGGGGCGGTGTACCACTGATCTTGCACGGAAAGGATCGCGCCCCAGAGATGGTGGTTAGCGCTGACCACTTGCCGCAGCGTGGTGGCACAGACGGCTACCTCGGGATAGGCCTTTCGAACGGTCGTAATCATCTCCTTGAAGCTCTCCATCTTGCCTTCCAGACCGGCGCCGCCGGGCGGGGGGCCATCGAGTCCCAGGCTGAGCTGAAAGTCCTCTTCGTTACCCACCAGGATATCGGAAATGGAGGCGATTTCATGGAACACCTGCCGTAGTTCCGTTTCTCGGTCTACCCAGAAGGATGCCCGATAGTTCAGATCAAAGGAGATGAGCGTGCCCTGGGCGCGCGCCTCCCGGGCCAGGTCTAGGCAGAATCGCCCCGTCTCCGGAGATAACGCCGCCACCAATCCCGACAGGTGCAGTACCTGGACCCCATCCGTTTCGAACAGCCGTTTCAGGTCGAAATCCTGGGTGGAGAGCGTGCGACCCACCTCGCCGGCACGATCGTTGTGGACGCGGGGCCCCCGGCTACCGTAGCCGCTGTCGGCGATATTAAACTGGTGACGATACCCCCAGGGGCCGTCCTGGGAGCGCTCCGGACCCTCGTATTCCATGTGTCGGGCGGCCAGATTATCCTTTATGAACCGGGCAATCGGGCTACCTGATACAAAGGCGGTGAGCACCTTGGTGGGGAGGCCCAGATAGGATGCAATGCTGGCCACATTCGTCTCGGCACTGGTGGCCTGCATTTCAAACATCGTGGAAGAATGGGTGGGCTGACCGTTCACCGGAGTAATGCGCACACCCATGCTGGTCGGTACTACCAGTGCATATCGGGCACCTGTTTTCATCGAAAGCATTGATTGTCACCTCTTACGGTTATCGTAACGAATCGTAAGTCTTGCGTCCAGCATTGGCGCGCCCTCGCGATATTGGTATGCTATCATTAAGTACACTGATTTACTCAGGAAAGACTAAGGAAAGGGACTATGGGAAAGAAACGTACCTCCGGCGGAGCACACAGCTCCGGGTCACCAATCGGTCGCGAGCAGCAGAAAGAGCAGAAGAAACAGCGCCTCCGCGCCCGGCGGCGACGGCAGATGGTGATGACCGCGGCGATCGTGCTTCTGGGTATTGGAGCCGTGGCGGCGGTGATCGCTGCGGTCAATGAACAGGACCGACGCACGCGAGACTTGTCCGTGGTGGGGTCCGGTGTGCCCGCGGTGGTGCAGGTCCACGACATTGCCTGCCCCGTATGCAACGAGCTGCGGGATAACGTGGAATCGATCGAAGATGAGTACGCCGATGACGATCTGGCCCTCCGTGTGGCGGATATCGCCACCGACGAGGGGCTGGCGTTTGCCCGCCGGTACACCGAAAACCGTCGGGTGACGCTGCTCTTCTTCGACGGCGAGGGTAACCTCGTGGATGAGCAGGTGGGACTGCGGTCCCCCGAGGAACTGCGGAACAGCTTCGCGCAGCACATGAGTCGCTAGCCGGAAGCTGCGGGAGACCCGAATTCGGTACGCTCGGGGCCGCGTGCTCCGCCGCGTGCCACGGACTCGCGCGCCGGCTCACGGCCCCGCGTCGGTGTAATCCATCGCTGCCCCGTACCCCGCCGCTTGAGATTTGAATGGGTGGGCGGTACCCTCTCAATGTGTCAGCCATGGAACATTCCCGCAAAAAGCCCTCCTTTCACGTGTTTTATCGTCACGGGTGGGTCTATCTCTCCCTTCGTAGCGAAGCGGGGCAGCGTGCCACCGTATACCCGGAGGACATAAAGAACCGGATGCGCCTGCTCGGTATGCCCCGAGTCTCCTCATCTCGCCTGCAGGAGATTATTGACGCCGCCGCTGATGAGCCGGTGGCCTTGGTGGAGTGGCCGGAAGGGGAGGGACTGGCTTCGCGCATTACCGTGATGGTGGCGGATGACGAGATGTCCGCCGCGGTGACGGTATCTACACCGCACCGGGGTGCCGCGCCGCCTTCAGTTGCCGATGTGGTGGCGGAGCTTACCGCCGCCGGGGTCACCTTTGGTATAGACCGGGAAGCGATCAATCGGGTGCTCATGGATGCCCGCTATGAGGAACAGCACACCGTGGCGTGGGGGCGCGAGCCGGTGTACGGCCGGAGCCGTCGGGTGGAGTTCCGCTTCAAGACGACCCGCGGTAAGCCGTATCTGGAGCTGCCCTTCGGCCGGATCAACCTGAGGGAGCTCAACTTCATAGACAATCGCGCCGCCGGGGATCTGCTGGCGGTGTTGCTTCCTCCCGTGGCGGCTCAGGACGGAAGCACCGTCACCGGCACCAGTATTCCCGCGTCCCGGGACGACACGGTGGTACATATTCCCGCCGGTGAAAACACGCGCTTCAACGCTGATGAATCAGAGCTGTACGCCGCCATCGATGGGAACGTGCGGCTACGAGACGGACGGATCATCGTGGAACCGGTGGTGGAGGTGGAGAACGTCGACTACTCCACGGGGAACATCCATTTTGACGGCTCGGTGGTGGTTTCCGGCCATGTGGCGGACGGTTTCGTGGTGGAGGCCGGTGGCACGATCCAGATCGGAAAGGGCGTGGGCCGGGCAACGCTACGGGCGGGGGAGAACATCCTCCTCACCACCGGCATGAACGGCAACGATGAGGGAGTTCTAGAGTGTGGTGGCAATCTCTTTGCCCGCTACCTCGAGAGCTGCACGGTCCGCTGTCGGGGAAACGTCTTCGTGGAAGAGGCGATCATGCACTCCACCGTGTCTGTATGGCAGCACTGCATTCTCAACGGTCGCCGGGCGGAGTTTATCGCCGGGGAAGCGTTAGTGGGGGGAAGTTTCTGGTGCCGCAAATTGGGCAACATCTACGATGTCCCCACCTTTGTGGCGCTGGGCACGCCTCCGGATCTCTACCAGGAGTACCGCACCAGCCGCCACCGCGTGTACCAACTGGACGAGGAAATCGATCTCCTCACCGATAAGCTTTCTCGCCTGGCGGCTGCCATTCACGACGGCCGTCGGGACGCTAAGGTGTTTGCCGCGCAGTCCCAATTGCAGGATGAGCTTACTCGCGCCCAAGAGGAGGCTACCGCTCTGCGGAAGCGCCTCCCTGCTCTGCGGGAGCAGCTGGCTCCTTCCACTGAGAGCGTGGTGGTGGCGGAGGAAGTGATGTACAACGGCTCGGTGGTTTCCTTCGGAACGCACGAATACCGGGCGCCCCAGTCCGGTTCCTGGAAATCGGTGCTGCGTATGAGTCACGGCGAGATCGCCGTCACCGGATACGACGGGCGGGAACCACCGGAATTGACGTTTGCAGACCCCGTAACGGATTAGCGGCGTACCCGTCCTGCGCCATTTCCGTTCATCAGTTCCTGCACCTCATCCCGCGTTATCAGGTCAAAGTCTCCGTCAATCGTATGGCATAGCGCACTGGCGGCGGTGGCAAACGCCATGCGCGTAGCGGTGGATACCTGTAACTCGGGGTCCAGACCAGCGAAGATCAGCGCCGCCCCGAAGGAGTCACCCGCCCCCACGCGGTCAACGATCGGGGTGATCTCGTACGGGCTGTAAACCCCGTCCTGTAGCGGCGCAAACGTAACATCGGTGGAATGCGTGTCGTAGTGCATCGCTCCCCACCGATTGTGGGATGCTGAGATACTCTCCCGCAGGGTAATCGCGATTTCGTCGATGTTGGGAAACTGCGCGGCGATCTGTTGTGCCACCGAGGGATAGTGGTCGATATCCAGTACCCCGCGATCGAAGCGCGTGGATCCCGAGCCAATGCCCAAGACATCGTGGGCATCCTCTTCATTGGCGATAAGCAGGTGAACGTGGGGGAGGATCTCTGACATCGTCCGCCGGGCGAGCTGCCGTGGATCCGTTCCCGGCTCCCAATTCCACAGCGTACTACGAAAATTGAGATCACAGGAGACGGTCAGCCCGGCCGCCCGTGCCCGTGTGACTGCAGTAATTGCCGAACGGGCTGCGGCAGCCGAGAGCGCGGGAGTGATTCCGGTGAGGTGGAGACGATCGGCGCCATGGAAAATTGCGTCCCAGTCATAGGCTTCCGGTTCACAGTGCGCGATTGCCGATCCCTCGCGGTCATAGAAGACGCGGCACGGGCGTTGGCTGGCACCCATCTCAATGTAATAGGCCCCGAGGCGCCCCTGGTCGGTGCGCACAATCTGTGACAGATCCAGATCAAACCCTTTGAGAAACGCCATACAGGCGTCGGCCATGGGATTGCGCGGAAGGGCAGTGACGAATCGCACCGGCGTCCCCAGCATCGATAGGAGAGCAGCCACGTTGGACTCGGCTCCACTGAACGTGACATCTACCAGACCGGGAAGCGCCTGACGTATCCGTCGATGACCGGGCATACGGTGGCGCGTCATAATTTCCCCAAAGGTTACCGTGTATCCCATACCAATCTACATTCTACCCCGATACGTGGCGCCCGTATACGTGGTTAGATGTCATGATATCATTACATCATGAGGAGAAACGTGTTATGTCCAGCATTCTGTTGACCAAGGATCTTGCCCAGGAAGCGGTGGAACTCGTGGAACCATCGGTAATCAAACTGTTTGACACCCGAGCCAAGCGTTCCTGTTTCCACATTGTCGTACTCGACCCCACCGTGTATCCCTGGGAGGGGAGTTTTGCCGGGGCGATTCTTTACGAGCATCCCTTTCGCAAACAAGATTGGGACAAAGACTATGGTGCCATCGCCCGGTCGAAGGCGTACCAGTCCTGGCGGGACGGCCGGGGCCTGCCCAACATCCTGCACCACGAGCTCTCCCCTGCCTCCCTGCAGGCGGGGGATGCGGAGGCGTGGAGTTCCTTTCAGTGGTACGGACTGACGGTGGCAGGGAGCGGCGTGCAGCGCTGGTTCGACTTTATGGTCGGCGGATGGGTTGCGCTGGCGTGTCAGATGCTTGCCCGGGATGAGGCTGAAGCGGTCCGCAACGATCCCACCCGCGCGACCTACTGAGCACATCCGTAAAACTTTTCGTTGACAGAAAAGTATTGTCGTAATAATGTCATTACATAAAGATAACTGAGGTGGTGCTCGTGAATGCGCTGATCCCCTCGGTTAATCCAGGAGGTTTTTATGAAACGTGTATTCGTGTTCGCGCTTGTCGCGATCTTTGCGCTGCCCTTTGGCGCTGCGGTGTTTGCTTCGGGTCAAGGAGAAGCGGAAGCCGAGGCAACCGGTGGTGAGCTCCCCGAAATTGAGGCACAGATCGCCCATTCGCCGAATCCCGGTGGTACTGCCGGAGCCATGGCGTTCAAGGAATATGTTGAGTCCGCCACAGATGGCCGGTTCACGATCAATCCGATCGGTTATGACGCCCTGGGAAGTGTCCGCGAAGTAACCGACCAGGTTCGCCTGGGAGAGATGGAGTTCCATGCCCCCGGCACCGTCGGTCTCGTGGGTGTCTGGCCCGATCTGCAGATGGTAAATATGCCGTTTCTCTTCACCGACCGCCAGGCGTTCTGGGAAGTGATGCAGGATGAAGAGTATGTGGGATACATTCGTGACGCCATCGACGGCGCCTCCAACGGTACGATCCGGTATCTCGGCGCTGCGGAGAACTCCGTACGTAACCTGTACACCAGCACGGAAGTTCGTGTTCCCGCCGATATGGAAGGTCTCATGATTCGGGTGCAAGAAGCGC
>JAWOCO010000333.1:0-3196 GCA_046483765.1 Alkalispirochaeta sp.
CATCAATGCTGCTTGAGTGACGGACGCACACCCTACTCCTTCCACGTTCATAGTGTCAAGTAGTGCAGTAGAAACTCGCTCTCGCTCATTCCCACTCGTGCGCCTGTCAGTTGATCGCCGCGCCCGGCTTCTCAGCCCTGCTCTTGCGGCGTGAGAGGGAACTTACCAGAACCTACCGGCTCTGGTCAACCGGTTTGTTGAAATCTGGTGAGGAAATCTTTTTGTGGCGGATATGTTACAATCCGAGGCATGAGTACGACCGAAAAACGTCTCACGCGACTGCGTTCATTTATGGATTCCGTCGGCGTGGAAGCAGTGATCATCCCCAGTAGTGATCCCCATCAGAGTGAGTATATGCCGCCCCATTTTCAATCGCGGGCATACATCAGCGGGTTCCACGGTTCCGCGGGAACGGTGGTGGTCACACGCAGCGAGGCCGGCCTCTGGACTGACTCACGCTACTTTCTGGAGGCGGAGCGGGTTCTTCCCCAGCACGCGATCGCGCTGCACAAGTCGGGCACACCCGGTGTGGCAGACTATCCGGAATGGTTGGCCCAACAGCTACCGGCAGGAAGTGTGGTGGGAGTAGATCCTCGCCTGATTACCGTGACCCAGATGCGTCATATTCAACACCAACTGGATCCACAACAGATTACGCTCCGGGCGATAGCTGACCCGATGGAGGAGATCTGGCTCGACCGCCCTCAGCTTCCCGCCCATGAGGTATGGCCCCTGGCCGAGGAGTTTGCCGGAGAATCCGCGGCGGACAAGCTCCGCAGGCTGCGCACAGAAATGCAAAACCACGGCGCCACCTCCCACGTCATTACCAGTCTCGATGATATCGCGTGGGTGCTCAATCTCCGAGGGAGCGACGTTGCGTACAACCCCGTTTTTCTGGCGTATCTGGTTGTCACCGGAGATGCGGCTCATCTGTTTACCGATGCCACCCGCCTCCGCGATGATGCGCGCCAGGTGCTACGCGGCGCCCATGTAGCAGTAAAGCCCTACGATGCCTTCGATAGCGCTGTGGGAGAGCTATCCGGTCCCATTCTGATCGATCCGGATCGGATCAGCTGGTACGTGTACAACGCATTCTCTCAGGAGGGAGTGCGGGAGCGTCCGCAGCCCACCACCCATATGAAAGCACGCAAGAACGCGGTAGAGCTTAACCATCTTCGCCACGTCATGATCCGAGATGGACAGGCGATGGTTCGGTTCCTGTCCTGGATTGATCGTCAGGTAGATACCGGTGACACCATGACCGAGGCCCGGGCAGCGGAGAAACTCCAGGCGTTCAGGAAACAGGATCCACAGTACATCAGCGACAGCTTCACCTACATCTCCGGGTGGGCAGGCAACGGCGCGGTGGTGCACTACTCCTACGATCCCGATCAGCCGGCGACGTTTGGAAAACGGGGGCTCTATCTCATCGACTCCGGCGGGCAGTATCTCGATGGCACCACTGATATCACCCGAACGATTACCGTGGGGAAGCCAACCGCCGAGGAACAAGAAGACTTCACTCTGGTACTTAAGGGACACATCGCCCTGGCCCGGCTCCACATGCCGGAAGGCACGGCGGGACGCGATATCGACGCCATCGCCCGCCGCGATCTGTGGATGCACCATCGCAACTACGGCCACGGCACCGGTCACGGCGTGGGGTTCGTTCTCAATGTACATGAGGGGCCGCAGAAGATCGCTCCCGGCAATAGCGCCACCCCGTTACAACCGGGCATGGTAGTTTCCAACGAACCGGGACTTTACCGGCAAGACCAGTACGGAATCCGGATCGAGAACTTGATGGCGGTGGAAAAGGCGGGGGGAGAATCGTTCGGGGAGTTTCTCTCCTTCGAAACGTTGACCCTGTGTCCAATCGACCTGCGCCTGGTGGATGCCGAGCAACTGAACGATGCTGAACGGGAATGGCTCAATGAGTACCACCGGGTGGTGCGTGAAGAACTGCGGGACGGGCTCAACGACGATGACCGGGAGTGGCTCGACCAGGCCACCCGCCCGGTATAAGGTGTCCCTGACGGCTCCCGCGGAGCCGCCGGGCAGTCACGATAGTCGCTCTACTGCGGCAAAATGATCGTGTTAATCGAGATATCTAGCTCGCGGGCACGCTGGAACACCTGATCTCTGGTGACGCTGCCTCGCGGCCGCGGATGGGGTGGCGCGTCACCGATGAGAATAATCATGCGGTCCGGCGCTTCCCAGTCGAATCCTTGAACGCTGGCCCAGAGCGCCTCGTACACCGCCTCCGGGATATCTCGTCCCCCTGCCACCCGAACACGGTTGAGCCGATCCTGTACCAGCTCGTAGGTGTCGACGAAGTCGTACTTGCGTACCAGGAAATCCTCGAGGTAGTCCCGATACAGCATCAGACCGATGCGGAACTCGTCAAACCCGGACAGTTCCTCCCGCAACATTTCCACCAGCCCGTCCTGCAACACCGGAAGGTCGTCATGCATGCTTTGCGTCGCGTCCAACGCCAGCACCAACTCGATGGCGGTCCCTTCTTCCGGCAGGAGATCGGCGATCCTTCCGATCGTATCTTCCGGACCCTCGCTATACACCGACTCGCCGTCGTTCTCACGGGAGATATCTTCAAACGCCTCCACCGTGTCCGGCATGAAGTTGCCCTCCGGCGGACCCTCCAGAGGAGCTTGTTCTACGCGGAGGATGAACGGATTATCTCGAAACGCTCCGCGGTAGTCGGCATAGGGCTCTTCGAACGCGCGGATACTGAGATAGGTTCCATCAAGAACCATAACTTCGCCGTTACGGGTGTCGGGATAGCCGAATTCCACCATGTAAGGAATGAAAATGCGAAACGCCTGACCAAACTCCTCATCGGGCTCAGGGGTACTGTCAATCAGAAAGTAGCGACCGTCATCGGGCAGAAACTCACCGTCAAGAATTCGCCGTTCGCCGGCATTCAGGGGATGCTCTTCCCGGGCACGAAAGGCAAAGGTTGTCGGACGTCGATCGGGGGCTTCCGTGGATTCGGTGAGAAGGATGGAGCTGATCTCCGGACGCTTTCGCACCCACAGTTCGTAGCCGCCGTCTAAACTCTGGTCGATTCGGATATCGTCGGCGGTAATCGCGAGTCCCTGATCCTGCGCGGATACTATCGACGCACCACACACTGCGAGGAAAACTGGGAGCCACCATAGAATGTACCGTTTCATAC
>JAWOCO010000009.1:0-4314 GCA_046483765.1 Alkalispirochaeta sp.
GCGGGGACAGATCCTCTCCATCTATGGCATCGTCTATCTGTTCGCGCTGGGTGCGGTGCAGCCGCTGGTATCGGTGTTTCCCCCGGCCTCGTTCACGCTCTTCGGGGTGACCTCGATCATGATCTCGCTCTGTATCCTTCCGGTAACCTTGACCCAGGTGAGCGGAGTTCCTCGAGTTGGCAGTATTCGCATCCGTGTACTGGGGATGTTTCGCAAATCGCCCATGGGCTCCTTGGGAGTCTTCGTGAACGGCCTGGTCACCGGAGCGCACTTCAGTTTGTCGCCCCGGTTTGCACAGGGAGTGGGGATGTCACCGGCGGCAATCGGTGTATATCTACTGGTCTTTTCCCTGGGAACGATGGCGCTCCAGATTCCGCTGGGATGGATATCCGACCATTATGATCGGCGGCGGGCGTTGCTGGTGAGCTCAGCCGTGGGGGCGGTTGCCGCGGTGGGTCTAAGCCTGGTACAGAGCGGCGGATGGTACGCCTTGACGATGGCGTTTATCTTTGGGGGCTTCGCGCTTCCGTTGTATTCGCTGGCAGTGGCCGCCTTCAATGACCAGGTATCCACGGAGGAGATGGTTGAGGCCGCCGGGGCGCTGTACGTATTCTACGGTCTTGGCTCGGTGATTGGGCCGATCGGCGCCTCAGCGATGATGGCCCGTCTTACCCTGGGCGCGCTGTACCTCTTTGCCGCGGGAATCCTCCTGATCTATATGGCGTTCGGCGTACTGCGTATTCGTCTGGTACCCACCTTTCGCGTACGCGGTCGGACCACCGCCTATCGCACGATTCCCCGGACCACGATGCTGGCCTATACGATGCTGCGGCGCATAACTCCTCGGAAAAAGCGGCCTGCCGCGTCTCCCGCACCCGCCGCCTACGACGGGTTCTCCTCGACCCCTGGGGAAGAAGCGGCTATGGAATACACCCCGGACGTATATGCTCCGGAGGTGTACAACGATGAAGATGACACCTCCGATGCACCTCCTTCCGGATGATCCCCACAAAAGCGCATACGCATACTCATTAATCGTATAAATATCGTATACACGGCGCTGGGATTCGTGATACAACCCCGCCATGGAAACATATTTTGGTCTCAAGGCCCACGGCACCGACGTAAAAACCGAGGTGATTGCCGGAGTTACGACGTTTCTGACGATGGCGTATATCCTCATCGTTCAGCCGCTAACCCTACAGAACGCCGGCATGGATTTCGGTGGCGTGTTTACCGCGACCGCCATCGCGTCGATGGTAGGTACGCTGGTCATGGCGTTTGCCGCACGCCTCCCCTTCGCTCTGGCGCCGGGCATGGGACTGAATGCGTTCTTTGCCTTCTCGGTGGTCATCGGCATGGGCAAGACGTGGCAGTTCGCCCTGACTGCCGTATTCCTCGAGGGACTGATCTTTCTGGCCCTCACCGGCTTCAACGTGCGCGAGGCGATCGTCAACAGCATACCCACCAATATCAAGCGGGCGATATCGGTAGGTATCGGACTGTTTATCGCGTTCGTCGGTATGCAAAACGCCGGCATGGTCGTGAACAACGACGCCACCTTGGTGAGTCTCGGCAACTTCGGGACGCCGGCAGTTCTGGTAGCGGTGTTGGGCCTGGCGTTGACGGGGGTGCTGGTAGCACTGCATGTCAAAGGAGCGCTGCTCCTGGGTATTCTCGGCGCCACGGTGATCGGTATACCCCTGGGAGTCACCTCCGTGGCAGAGGGCTTCACCCTGGTGAGCATGCCCCCGTCCCTGGCACCGGTGGCGTTGCAATTTGAATGGACGCAGATCTTCACCCTGGACATGCTTATCGTGGTGTTCACCTTCCTCTTCGTGGATATGTTCGACACGGTGGGAACCCTGGTGGGAGTCGCCACCAAGGCGGGACTCCTGGATAAGGAAGGCAGAATTCCCCGCGTAAAGCAGGCGCTCCTGGCCGATGCGGTGGGTACCACCGTGGGAGCGATGCTGGGAACCAGTACGGTCACCACCTATATCGAAAGCGCCTCCGGTGTGGAAGAGGGAGGGCGTACCGGTCTCACCGCCCTGGTGGTGGCGATTCTCTTCTTCGTGGCGCTCTTCTTCAGTCAGCTCTTCCTGCTGATCCCCGCCGCAGCCACCGCGCCGGCGCTGATCCTGGTGGGCGTCTTCATGGCAAGCCCCGTGAAAGAGCTGGACTTCACCGACTACACCGAGGCGATCCCCGCGTTCCTCACGTTTATTATGATGCCGTTGACCTACAGCATCTCCGAGGGAATCGTCTTTGGTGTTCTAAGCTACATCATTCTCAAGCTGTTCACCGGGCAGGGGAAGCAGGTACCGGCGCTGACCTATATCGTGGGCGTGTTCTTCCTGATCAGCTTTTTCGTGTAGCGCCGGCCTCACCGAGACGACGCACCAACCGCTGCGGGTCTTCCTCGGCAAAGACGAGGGCCCGCTCCGGCTGGGTAATAAATCCGTGGACCACCATGGCATCGAGGAAATCAAGGAGAGGCCGGTAGTAGCCGCCGGTATCCAGCACTGCCATCGGTTTGGCGTGCAACCCGATGCGTGCCCAGCTGAGCACCTCTGAAAGCTCTTCCAGGGTGCCCACTCCCCCGGGGAGGGCCACAAACGCGTCCGCCAGCTCGATCATTTTGGCCTTGCGCGCATGCATGGATTCCGTCTCATAGAGTTCGGTGATCCCCTGATGGGCGATCTCGCGCTGCGTCAGGTGGGACGGCATCACCCCAATCACCTCCCCCCCGGCGGCAAGGACCGTATCCGCCACGATTCCCATGAGGCCGATGTTGCCGCCACCATAGACCACGCCGTAACTGTTGCGCGCCAATTCTTCCGCCAGAACGGCGGCATCCCGAGCAAAGACCGGGTCATTCCCCGTATTCGAGCCACAGTAGATTGCAATCCGCATTATTCACCTCTCTCCGTAAGCAGATGCCCCACCGTCGCGGCGGCGTGCAGCTGGGTGGTATCATAGATCGGCACGGGGCTGTCACCTGCGTTCACCAGCAGGCCGATTTCGGTGCACCCCAGAATGATCGCATCCACGCCGGCGGCGGCGAGACGCTGCATGACCTCTCGAAAGCGATCCCGGCTTTCCTCGCTAAAGTGGCCATGCACCAGTTCCGTAAAGATCGTCTCGTCAACGATGCGCCGCTCCTCATCCTCCGGCACTACCACCTCCAGCGCAAACCGCTCCGTCAGGCGATCGCGGTAGAAGGACTGCTCCATCGTGAAGCGCGTCCCCAACAGGCCCACCCGCTCCACCCCGTCTCGGCGGAGCGCCGCTCCGGTGGCGTCGGCGATGTGAATCCAGGGAAGCGTCGTCCCCTGAGACAGCTCGTCAAATACCAGGTGCATCGTGTTGGTAGCCAGAAGGAGCCGCGTTGCCCCGGCCCGCTCAAGCGCCTGCGCCGCGGAAACCAGGATCTCAGCGGTACCGGCCCAGTCTCCACTCCGCTGCATCGCCTCGATCGGGGCAAAATCGAGTGAGTAGAGCAGAACCGGCGCGGAGTGGTGTCCCCCGCAGCGCTCATGATAGCGACGATTAATCTCCTGATAATAGGTGACGGTGGACTCCCAGCTCATGCCGCCGATAATGCCGAGTACTCCTCCGAAGCTGCTGTGTTTCATGTGGTAAGCCTACCACACCGGGAAGTACCGTGGCAGGGGGCGGGATTTTTGAGTATCTTCCGCAGATGGAATCGGGAGGACGCATTCACATAAGTCTCCGCCACTTTCGTGGCCTGGGAAGCCACATCTACGTCACGGTGCGGGGCGATACGGAGGAGCGCGTAATGAAGTTCAATCGTCACAGTACTGCGCGGCGCTGGATCGATCACCTGCGGGAGACTGAGTTCGACCCGTCCCATGAGATCGTCTGGGACACTCCGGAGACGTATGAGTGGTTCTATCCGGAAGGCGATTAGAACGCCGTGGCTCTTGAGTCCCATCTGCCGCCGCCCGATACTGATAGGAGTAAGGAGACATGCAGCTATGACCTATAAACGAATCGTTCTATTCACCGTCCTGCTCGCCCTGATAGCAGCCTCACCGCTCTTTGCCCAGACCCGCCGCGGCAGCCAGCGCCTGGGACTGGCCGCGGGAATTCCCAACGGGGTCCTGGTATACCGACCCGCCCCGTTCGACGTGAAATTTGGGTACGACCTGACCGAAGGAAACCAGTATCTCTTCCTCAGTGGTGATGTGCGGCTCATCGACAACCGTCCGTTGGTGGGGGTGCTCCACGGCTCCTTCGGCGCCGGGGTGTTCGGTAAACTTTATCTGGAAGGCCGCGACGGCGATGGGG
>JAWOCO010000026.1:0-6175 GCA_046483765.1 Alkalispirochaeta sp.
CCGCTGTCCCCTTGCCACCGATCAATGCCGCCGGGAAAAACCGCCGCTGGAACAGATCGATGCCACGCGGACGGTACGCTGCTGGCGATGGCGAGAAGTGGCCGATGGATCCGTGACGCCGTTTTCTGGTCGCCGGAAAGACGACACCACCACCGCTCCCAGACGATCTCTGATTCTTAAAGCGCAGGGTATGTCGAAACGGTTCGGAGATAAGAATCTTCTCGATCGCTTGAGTCGCAAACCCGTGAAGTACGTGCAGGCGTTGCGGGATGTCTCTATCGAGGTAAACAGCCGCTCTACTTTCGGACTGGTTGGAGAAAGCGGCAGTGGCAAGACCACCTTGGCGCGCTCGATCCTTGCCCTGCTCACCGCGGATACGGGACAGATCTCCCTCCAGGATCAGCCGATCAGCCTGCAACTGCGCGCGCGGGACCGGGAGATTCTCCGTAACCTCCGCATCGTCTTCCAGAACCCCGATGACTCCCTTAATCCGTATCGGAGTGTGGGGCAGACGATCGACCGCACCATTCGCAAGCTCGCCGGCGAAAAACTGTCACGGGCGTCGATCCAAAAGCGGACCACAGATCTGCTGGAGGCGGTGGGGCTGTCGGCGGAATACTACCATCGCCGCCCGGTTCAGCTCAGCGGTGGAGAAAAGCAGCGGGTAGCGATCGCCCGGGCCTTTGCTCCCAACCCGGCGCTGATTGTGGCCGACGAGCCCACCTCCTCCCTGGATGTTTCGGTGCAGGCAGTAATCCTTAACCTCCTCAAGGATCTCCGTGAGAGGGAGGGCGCCTCCTACATCGTGATCTCCCACGATCTGGAGGTGGTCGGCTACTTGGCGGACCACATCGCCGTGATGTACCTCGGAGAGATCGTGGAACATGGTGCGGGAGACGCGGTGCTCAACGTCCCCTCCCATCCCTACACGGAGGCCCTTCTCTCAGCGGCGCCGACCCCCGATCCCACCGTTCGTCATCACCCGATCGTGTTGCAGGGTGAAATACCCTCACCGCGGAATCGTCCGTCGGGATGCCCTTTTCATACTCGCTGCCCCCGCAAGATCGGGCCGATTTGCGAGACTGAACTTCCCCCGGTACGGGTCGATGATGGGAGCCACCAGATTCGCTGTCACTATCCCTTGGACGAACTCCGCCGGCTGCAGAAGCAGGGGCCCCCGACCCCGGTGACGCCGCCTGCCGCAGGAGCACCCGGAGGTGACGCATGACCCGCTACCTGGTTCAGAGACTGCTCCTCCTGGTGGCAACGCTCGTACTTACCTCCTTTATCATATTCGCGCTGACGAATCTGCTGCCGGGAGATATCGCCCGCCTGGTGCTGGGCCGAGACGCCTCAGCTACTGCCGTTGCCAATTTTGAGCAGCAGTTTGGCCTCGACAAGCCACCGATGCGGCAATACGTAGACTGGCTCGCCGGCTTTGTCACGGCAGACTGGGGACGCTCTTTCACTGCGGGAAATCCCCCCGTCCGGGACCTGGTTCTCAGCCGATTGGGTAACTCGGTGCGCCTGGCGGGACTTACACTGCTGATCGTGATTCCGTTGTCGCTGATCCTGGGAGTTGTGGCAGCCCTTCGCGAGGGAAGTTGGGTGGATAGCTCCATCTCGATCGTCTCCCTTTCCGTGGTGGGGCTCCCGGAGTTTGTCGCCGGAATCGTGCTGATTAACGTGTTCGCGGTGTCCCTCGGCTGGCTGCCGGCGTCGGCGTATGTTTCCCAGGACATGGGTATGATTGCGTGGCTCAGAATGCTGATCCTGCCCGCCCTCACCGCAAGCCTGGTACTGGTGGGGTACATAACGCGGATGACCCGCGCGGGAATGCTGGAGGAACTGAAAAAGCCCTACGTGCGGACCGCCACGCTCAAAGGCCTGTCGTGGCGTCGGGTCGTCTTTGGTCACGCCCTGAGAAACGCGCTGCTACCCACGATCGCGGTTATCGCGCTGTCCATCGGCTGGCTCATGGGAGGGCTGGTAGTTATCGAAAACGTCTTCAACTATCCCGGCATCGGCTCACTGCTGGTGACGGCGGTGACCCAGAAGAATCTGCCGGTGCTGCAGGCGATCTCGGTGCTCATCGTATTCTTCTACTCCTTTGCCAACCTCGTGGCGGATCTGCTGTTTGCGCTTTTGAATCCCCGTATCCGCCTATCGTGAAAGATTGGGCGGGATCCAGTTCCGTGGTTCGCCCAAAGAAGAGTCCAGGTATTACGTTTGCGTGATGCGAGCCCGAATCGGTAAGTTACAAGCGCTGCTGCGATACAGTTTCTGGTTTGTGCCGGCAGTTATGTCGGTGGCGGCTGCCGCCCTCTCCCTCCTGCTCACTGAGACGGATATCGGAAGCCGGTTGCCGCCGATCGCCTGGGTCACTTCACTGGGTCCGCAGGGCGTCCGTGATCTCCTGGTAATGATCGCCAGCTCTATGATCACGGTGGCGACCACCGCGTTCTCGATCATTATTGTGGCTCTGCAACTGGCCTCGGGGCAGCTTGGTCCCCGGCTGCTGCGCAACTTCATTAGGGATCGGGCAAACCAGCTGGTCTTTGGGACGTTTCTGGGAGCGTTCGTATACTCGTTTCTCCTGATACGTCGGATCAGTAGTAGCGGAGCACGCGGGGCTGAGAGTCGCGTACCGGACGTTGCGATCTCGTTGGCAGTAGGCCTGGGTCTTGCCGCAGTGGGGGTGCTCATCTTTTTCATTCACCACGCGGCCCTTTCGATTCAGAAGGACCGGGTGATCGCCCGGGTGAGTCAGGAGCTCGTGACCTCTCTGGACAAACTGTATCCCAAGGGGATCGGCGCTGAGCCTCCCTATATCGCCTCCGGCACCGCTCAGCGTCTCCCGGAAAGTGCCGTTACCACCTGGCAGGAGAGCTACCGCCTCACCCTTGATGGTGGCGGGTACATCCAGGCGGTGGATGCGGTGAAGCTGATGAAAGTGGCCGTCAAACACGATCTGCAGATCTACCTGACAAAACGGCCGGGAGATTTTGTTAACCACGACGCGGAGGTCGCACTGATTCGTCCTACTCACGCCGTCACGCCGCGGATATCCAGAGGTCTGCAAGACATCTTTGTTCTCGGAAGCGAGCGGACTGCGCAACAGGACGTGGCCTTCGTCTTTGATCAGTTGGTAGAAATCGCGATCCGCGCGCTTTCCCCGGGCATCACCGATTCCTTCACCGCCCTCCGCTGCATCGATCGCTTAGCCGACGCCCTGGCGCTGGTGGCGCGCACCCCGTTCCCATCGCCTTATCGTTTTGACTCCGGCGGAACGCTCCGGGTCATCACGAGACCGGTCAGCTTCGATGTGCTCGTCTCTCTGGTGCTCTACCCCGTTGCGGAGGCTTCCGCTGGTTACACAAACGTAGTGGTACGCCTCTTCGAGACCACGCGCGAAATCGGTCTCGCCAGCCAACAGAAGCGCGAGCGCCAGGCTCTGCTCCGGTTCAACGACTATCTCCTCGACGTTGCGCGAACCGCCCCCGCCCTTCTCGAACACTACGCCGATCTCGAAACACTACACGAAAACGCGCGGCAGGCGATCCTGGGATGATCGCCCTTCACCGGATAGACACGGCAACCGGCGAGCGATGGGCACCTCAAAGCAATTGACGCTGGAATAGCGATCTCAGATACGGTCCCGCCTCTGGGGCGCACATCGCTGGGGCCCTTGGAGTGTCGCGACAAGCAGTCAATCGGCACGTTCGCAGTCTGATTGAGGCGGGCCAGCTGTATAAAGAGGGTGAAACGCGAGGCGCGCGATACCACGTTGCGGAGCCTGACGGCAGTGCCGCTCGGCCAGTACATTATGACAGGCACCATCGGTTAGATGGCCTCGCAGAGGATTCCGTGTTTCGGGAAGTGGACATCGTCCTGAACTTGTCCGCAACGGTGCAACCCGCCGCGTATCAGATCTTTCGCTACGCCTTTACGGAAATCCTCAACAATGCGATCGACCATTCACAGTCTGATCGCTGTCACGTAACCGTTTCCGTGGGAGCCTATTCCATAACGTTCATTATTCGGGATTCCGGAGTCGGCGTTTTTGCGCGCATCCGGGAGTATTGCGAACTCGATAGCGAATACTCGGCACTCCAAGAGCTGCTCAAAGGAAAACGAACGATCGCACCCGATCGCCATTCTGGTGAAGGCTTATTCTTCACTTCGCGCGTCGGGGATTCTGTAGAGATCCGCTCCCATTCGATATCGATCGCGTTTCTCAACGAAGAGAACGACCTCTCTACGGGTGAAATTCCATGGATGAATGGTACCGAGGTGGCGTTCTCCATCTCACGGCGCACCAGAAGACGACTGCAAGATGTCTTCGACCGCTACGCTCCGGAGGAGTACGACTACTCGTTCCAGCGATCCGAGATTCGGGTCAAGCTGTACCAGCAGGAATATGCATCCCGTTCGGAAGGGCGGCGATTGGTATCTGGACTAGATTCATTTCGTCATGTAGTTCTGGATTTCTCCGGGGTCACGACTATCCGACAAGGGTTTGCCGACGAGGTCTTCCGTGTGTTTCGAAACCAGTTCCCGAAAACACGGATGGAGGCAATTAACGCTAATCCAGCCGTAACCCAGATGATTACCCACGTGGGAAGCGCCCAGAAGAAGAACTTTGATGTTGACAAATAGCACGTCCTCTATGTTGACAATTAGTTAACAATTTGAACTCCGATGGGGGGGTGTATATACGAAGCTGTTGCAATTTCGGTAGCACGTCATTGCCTAATAGAGAGTTGCTATTGTGAAGCAGAGGATGATACTGCAAGTCGTTGTCCGAGATGCACATACCGCGAACTCGTAACACGATTCTATACACAACCAGCTGCATGGATGCCCGGGGACGGAAAACGTAGTACAGATCGTGGGGCTGGGAACGGCGCACGTTATCTCCGCTCGCGACCTCAAGGCAAACCACACCCGCATGCGCGAGACCTTTGATCGCCTACACCAACGCCTGGCCGCACCCCGTGAAATACGCCTCGACGGCCATCCGGAGCACCGCCAGTAGGGAGCATGCCGGTCAGGATTGAGCAGGATCCCCCTGCATCACCCGATACCGCTTCGCCACCACCATCGATATCCACGGCAGGATGAGGAGCTGAATCAGCGGAGAGAGCCCTACCTCCGCCACCGGTACGATCGGCATCAGGCCGGTGTACGCCCACCGACCGGTGCCCAGAGCGTGCAGCTCAATCGCCACGGCGATCACGGCTCCCGTGAACAACAGAACCGCGATGTTTGCCGCGCGCAGCGGGCGAAACCACGAACTCCCGCGAAACACCACCCAGCCGACAGCCCAAATGAATACAATAATCACGCCATCGCCGAGGCTGGCTCGAAAGCACAGCCACCAGGCGTAGGCGCTATCAAAGGGCATATTTTCGTAGAGCGGCATTTGCGCCATTTCCCAGACGAAATTGATTCCGACGGCCACCAGAAACAACCGGACGAGAAAAAGCAGGTTTGCTTGAATGCCGTGGGTCAGCCTATTCATTGATTTACCTCTCATGTAACCCCGTCCGGACCTACCTCCGCTACCTCCGCGCGCAAGGTCGTGTCCGTCAGATCCGATTAGAAACTCTCAAACTCGCTGTCCTCTTCGACCAGGGCGATGCCCGTTTCATCGCCGGTTGCGGTGTTTCGCGGGGCGGTGTTTCGCGGGGCGGTGTTTCGCGGGGTGGTGAGTTGCCGCTTGTGGGTGCTTCCGCGCCCTTCGTCGATCTTAAAAAAGGCTACCGTGGTTTGCAGCTGTTGCGCCTGTCCGCTGAGTTCTTCAGACATAGAGACCATCTCCTCCGAGGCGGAGGCGTTGCGCTGCACTACCTCATCCAGTTGCACCAGCGCCTGGTTGATCTGCTCCGCGCCGTTGTTCTGCTCTGCGCTGGCGGCGCTGATCTCCTGCACCAGATCCGCGGTTTTACGGATATCCGGGAGAATCCCGTTAATCATCTCTCCGGCACTCTCCGCAACGTCAACGCTACTCTTGGAAAGCTCCGCGATCTCACCGGCGGCCACTTGGCTCCGCTCCGCCAGCTTGCGCACCTCACTGGCCACCACCGCAAAGCCTTTCCCGTGATCGCCGGCCCGCGCCGCCTCGATCGCCGCGTTCAGGGCGAGGAGATTGGTGTTGCGGGCAATCTCGTCG
>JAWOCO010000158.1:0-6546 GCA_046483765.1 Alkalispirochaeta sp.
CGTGGAAGGCGTCGGTCTTTACCCCGGAGGGACGCGACGCAATCATCAGCGCTGATAGTGCGGTACTGGGACGGATTGCGCTCACCGCCGCCGCGCGGCCCCTGGACCTCGCCTGGCGGGGCGTATCGCTACAGAATTTGGGCTCAACGGTGTACGTATCACAGGCGGCGGCATCGCAGCCGGCCCTATCGCAGCCGGCCGGAGGCTCACCCGCGATCACCACCGACAACTACACCGTGGCAGGAGCGGAACTCACCTTTCACGGACAGTTCAATCTGGTACCCCTGCAGATAACCGCCGGGGTAGCGATGCGCCTCCCGCACGGCGAGGACGCCGGAACGCAGCGCACCCAGTTCTACGTGAACCTGGGAGGCGCCGCAGTGGATCAGGTTTCCGCGCGATGGCAGGACCCCTCAACCGTTGCACCTACCCCTACACCGCCTACACCGTGAAGCGCCCAGACTCACACCTTGAAACGCCCGGACTCGTGCTTCACCGACTCCACCAACTCCCGGTTGCGGTGGCTCTGCTGGGAGATCTCCTCCATGTTGGCTCCGATCATCTCACTGCCGCTGGAAATCTCCTCCATGAGCGCCGTCACCTGACGACTGATCTCCACCAGCTTGGTCATTTCCGCAACGATCGTCTGAGAACCGTTGGAGATCTCGGAGATTCCGCCGTTGACCTCGCTTCCCATATCGCGCATACGTTGCAAATTCCCCATGACTGAACTACTACCGGCCTCTTGCTCGCGGAGGGCATCCCGGACACTCGTTTCCAGGTCGTTTACGGTACTCACCATTTCCCGCATCGAGCCAAACGCTTCATCCACGTCTTGGTTGGCGGCAACCACGTTCTCGATATAGGCCCGCGTCTTCTTGAGTTCGCCGGCGATGATTTTGCTCTGCTCGGCGGAGTTTTCCGCCAGGTTACGAATCTCCTCGGCGACTACCGCGAATCCGCGGCCATACTCGCCCGCGTGCGCCGCCTCGATGGCGGCGTTCATCGCCAGGAGGTTGGTCTGCGCACTGACTGAGGCGATCAGCTGGTTCGCCTTCTGCAGATGCTCGGATTGCTCCACCACCTCATTAATGCGATCGGTAACCTGGTGAATCGTCTCACGGCCCCGCTCGGAGGCGCCCACCAGTTTGTCCACGTACTCATCCACCTGCTCCAGATTCCGCGTAATAGATGAAATATTTGCCGCCATTTCCTCTACGGAAGCGGCGGAATCATCGATGCTCTCAGAGAGCTGTGAGATCACCTGCTGCAGTGAGCCGATATTGCCGGTGATCTGTTCCACCGATGCGGAACTTTGGCTGATACTGGTGTCCTGCTCCTGGATCTGTTGCGATACCCGCTCCACCAGACCGTTAATCGAAGTGGATGACAGCTTGGTGTTATCCGAACTGTCGTCCAGGCGTTGCGCATTGTCTGTGAGATCCACCGTAGCCTCCTGAATCGCCCTGACGATTCCCGAGAGGTTACCTACAAAGTTGTTGAAGTGTCGCGCCAGGCGGCCGATTTCATCGGCCCGCGTCTCCGGCATGCGCAACGAAAGATCTCCATCTCCCAGGGCGATCTGTTTCAAGTTGTCCGCGGTGGCGGTCAGGGGAGCTGCCACTGCCCGGGTCACGAAGAAGACCAGTGCCGCCGCCGCTACCACAATCATGCCGAAGACGATCACCAGTAGCTGAATGATCCGGTTGCGGGCGAGTTCCCGTAAGCTGGAAACGTCCATGACGCTCACGATCTGCCCGTTGATCTCACCGGAGAAGTCGCGCAGGGGGATGTAGGCGGTCTGAAAGATGCCCGATGCCGCGAGCGCCGTGTCTCCGCTCTGCTGCACCTGGCGCACCAGCGCGGGATCAACGATCTGTTCCGGGTCGATCCAGTCATCGGACACCGCCGATACCAGGCTGTCCTCGATACGGCCCTGGAAGTAATCGTCGTAGTCTTCCTCGAAGAAGAGCTGCTCCGCGGCGGAGGCGTTGGTGAGCAAGATAATTCCCGTTTGCGTCTCGGAGCCCAGGAACGGAACAATTCGGGTGGGCTGAAAGTAGACCTCCACGCTTCCCAGATACGTATCTCCGTCGGTGACCGGGGCGATACCGCGAATTACAAACCCCCCGCGCCCCAGCTCCACCGTGCGGAGCGCCTCTCCCGTACGTGATACCTGTAGGATGGTGGCGCGGAAATCGGACAAATCATCGCCGGCGCGATCGGTCCAGCTCCGGTAGAAACTCACCGCCGGGGGCTTGTGAAAATGAATACGGTACCGGTCATTCCGCTCCAGGCGCTCCGTGAGGAGATCGACGATAGGGGCGATCTCCGCATCCAGTTGCGCCCGTCCCGCCGCTTCATCATCCTCCCGGTAGGCGGCTTTGACCTGTTCCAGTTCCGCCAGGACGGTGGCCACCTGGAGCGCCTCCCCTTCCATCTGGACGATCAAGTCTTCCACCAGCGCCGCCTGCGCGCGCTGATTCACTTCCAGCACGGTGGAGGCCATGCCGTTCACATCGCGGGCGGCGGAAATCCCCACTACTACCAGAATGGCGAGCATAATGCCCACTACCACCATCGATAGCTTATGAGCCAGTTTTAAATTTCGCATATGTTTCCTTTATGAGATACGATATGATACATGCGAATTATCGTATTAGACTACCCGAAATGTAACGCGACCGTTCCCTGGGACGAGCTGGAGGCGCTGGGTACCGTGGAGCGCTTCTCTCAGACCACGCTCCCGGAGCTGCTGGAGCGCGCCCGGTCGGCGGATGTATTGATCACGCACTCCTTTCCCTTCCGACGGGAGGTTCTCGACTATCTCACCCACCCGCGGATCATTCTCGTTCCCGCGCAGCGCATGGACGAACTGGTAGAGTTGCCCATCGCCCGGCAGCTGGGCATCGTGATCGCAGGTTTTTCCACCGATGATCCACCCTGTGGGTGGATTGGTTCCGCCGCGGAGAAGCTTCGGGACGCACTGTCATAGTCGTCTGGTCGTTCTCACCGGCAGGCACGAAATTTCTCGAGAAAAGTACGGCTTCACCCTTGCACCGACACTACATATGGCGTAGCATCTCATCGGTGTCTCGCAAGGGACGCTATTAAGACAGGTAAGCCAACGGGGAGGGGAACTATGGATCAATCCGCCGCATTGCGTTCGGCAACAATCCGAACTCGGCAAGAGGATAATCTGGCCGGAGAGCAAGAGCCACCACAGCAGATAACCAAACGTGACGGACGGGTGGTTCCGTTCGACTCCAAGCTGATACAGCGGGCAATTGACCGCTGTTACGACTCCCTGGAACGACTTCCCGGGACGCCGATTCAGGAGATCACCCGGCAGGTGGTCAACGTGGTGGCCGCTCAGTATCCGGATCCCTCCGTTGAGAACATCCAGGATGTGGTGGAGATGGTGCTTCAGGCCAACGGCGAGTACGCCGCCGCCAAGGCGTATATTCTGTACCGCGCAGAGCACGCCCGTCTGCGCAAGACCCGGGCGGTCCCGGCGGAAGTGAAAGAGGCCTTTGACCAGGCGGATCAGTACTTTCCCACCCCGATTCAACAGTTCCAGTTCTACGATAAGTACTCCCGTTTCGATTACGATCTGGGTCGCCGCGAAACGTGGCTGGAGACGGTACAGCGTTCCGTAGACTATCTTCGCGAGCTCTCGGAGAATCGCCTCACGGAAGCCGACTACCAGCGCATCCACAAGGGCATCCTGGATATGAAGGTTATGCCCTCCATGCGCCTCCTGGCGATGTCCGGTGAGCCTGCACGTCGCAATAACGTCGCCATTTACAACTGCTCCTATCTTCCGGTGGACAGTATCGATAGCTTCGTTGAGGGCCTCATCATTTCCATGAGTGGCTGCGGCGTGGGATACAGCGTCGAGCGTCAGTATGTGGAGCAGCTTCCCCGCATTAAGCGGCAGTCCGGCGGCCGCACGGCGACGATGGTCGTACCCGACACCTCCGAGGGCTGGGCCGAGGCACTACGGGTAGGCATGCAGACGTGGTTTGACGGGGAAGATATCGATTTTGACATGAGTCAAATTCGCCCCGCCGGTGCCCCCCTGAAGATCAAGGGCGGCCGCGCCTCCGGACCCGAGCCGCTGCGCACCATGCTCCGCTTCGCGCGGGAGCGCATCCTTGCCCGACAGGGATCGTTCATGACCACCCTCGATGCTCACGACATCATGTGCGCCGTGGGCGGCGCCGCCGTCTCCGGCGGGGTCCGCCGCACCGCCATGATCGCCCTCTTCGACTACGACGACATGGATATGCGCCACTGTAAGGATGGCGATTTCTGGGTGCACAACAGTCAGCGCTGGAACGCCAACAACTCGGCGGTCTGGCCGGATCGTCAGCTCTCACAGCAGGAAGTGGCACGGTTCACCTTGGATATGGTGGAATCCGGTGGCGGCGAGCCGGGGATTTTCAACCGCCGCGCCGCACTGGAAAACCGGCCGGCCCGGCGGGAAGCGGCGGAGTTCGGCACCAACCCCTGCGGTGAAATCATCCTACGGCCCTACCAGTTCTGTAATCTCACCAGTGCCGTGGCGCGCGCCGACGATACCGCGGAGACGCTCAAGGAGAAGGTTGAGCTCGCCACTATCATCGGCACCATTCAGAGCATGGCAACCGATTTTCCCGGCCTCCGGGATATCTGGAAGAAGAACAGCCAGGACGAGCGACTACTGGGTGTTGATCTGAACGGTCAGATGGACAGCCCCGCCAGCCAGGACGTCGCCACGCAGGAAATGCTGCAACAACACGTGGTAGATACCAACAAGCGCTACGCGGAGATCCTGGGCATCAACCAGTCGGCGGCAACCACCGCGGTGAAGCCCTCCGGCAACTCCAGCCAGCTCTTGAATAGCGCCTCCGGCATTCACGCCCGCTGGGCTCCATACTACGTGCGAAACATTCGTGTCAGCGCCCACTCGCCGGTATACAAAGTCTTGCGAGACGCCGGCGTTCCCATGGACCCGGAGAATGGTCAGACGCGGGACAACGCCACCACCTGGGTGGTGCACTTTCCGGTGAAGTCTCCCGATGCCGCCGTGGTTCGCTCCGATCGCGGGGCGCTGGAGCAGTGCAACTACTGGCTCCAGAACCGCGTGCACTACACCGAGCATAACCCCAGCGTCACGATCACCTACCAGCAGCACGAGGTGCTGGATATGATCCGCTGGATCTATGACCACCAGGACAAGATCGGCGGCATGGCGTTTCTCCCGCACTCCGACGCCAATTACGATCAGCTCCCCTATGAGGAGATCACCCAGCAGGAGTACGAAGAGCGCATCGCCGCCTTCCCCCATGTGGACTTCTCCAAGATCTACCGCTATGAGGAGACCGACCTCACCAACGCCGCGCAGGAGCTCGCCTGCCTCGCCGGAGCCTGCGAGACCTGACCCATAACCCACCGTCCTCCCGGGGAACGGCGGCATAGCTGCCATTTCCCGGGAGGGCTTTCTTTCCTTCCATTTTCGCCCTGTTCCGACATCTCAAACTGATGATGGCAAAATCCCGCGGGTTCTCGTATGATTATGATAAGGAATCTCGAGGGGGATACGCATGAATCGAAAAACTACCGCGCTCGCCACAGCTCTCCTGGTGGCATTTACGTTGGGGGTGCAGGCTCAGATAAATGGTCTGGCAGAAGACCTGCAGATCATCTTTGACAGGCTCGGTGAAGATGTCGTCCCTAATCTGCAGATTGCCTCTGTCATGAATCACGAATTAGGCAGCGCAGAGTTGGGAGACTTTCCACGCATGTACTTCTCGTTCTCCGCTGGAGGCACTCTGGCTCCCGGAGTTCTCGAGTTCACCCAGGACGAAGACTCCTACAACTGGAACAATTTCTATCTCCTGGACCAGCTCCTTACCGAAGCGGGTCTCAATGACAGCGATGTTCGCGACATTACCGACAACTACGCGCCCTATCCAAGCCTCCGCGTTGGGTACGGAGTTGGACTGTTTGATGGGTATGAGCTGTCACTCCAGGCAGGCGTAGTACCCCAGGCAGTCGCTGATCTGGCTGGTCAGGAGGCGTTCACCGCCAATCTCACCACCATCGGAACCCGGCTGCGGAAGGTACTTGTCCGACAGGATCGAGGAGTTCCGGCAATTTCCGCGGGGATCGGGTATGTCTACAGCAACCTCGACTTCGGCTATGACCTGAGCGATCTGGAACCGTTGGAACTGGCAGAGGGCGGCGATCCCCTGGAACTTCAGGGGGAGGCGGTCTTCGCCACGACCACGCATTCCTTCGGCTTTGATGTGCGCGCCTCCAGTCGTTTTATTCGGGTGGTATATCCGTTTCTCGGCTTCAGCGCGTACTACCAGACGTCCGCATATGAGGCCGGAATAAGGGATTTTGGAGGGCAGATCGGGACTGCAGACCCAAGCCAGCCGGCGGTAGCACCCTACGCCTCCCAGGACTTCAATGCGTTCAATGTGGTGCTAAACAGTGGCTTTGATGTCAAGCTTTCGGTGATCAACCTCTTTACCCACGTGAACTACGCGTTGGGAA
>JAWOCO010000168.1:0-9823 GCA_046483765.1 Alkalispirochaeta sp.
GTACTCCCGATAGTACTCGGTGATCGCATCCACCACGCATTCGGGCTTGAGTGATGTTGCTCCGTTATCGAAATACACCAGGTCATGGCCCCGCATCGTCCGGCTGAGTACGGGAAACTGCGAACGCACCTGGGTGATATCAGTCGTTCCTGTCATACCTAAATCATACTGAAAGTGGCGGGCAAAAGAAAGGAGCGTCTTCATGAGAAGACGCTCCGTAAAAATACACAGCTGCTGGTATCAGACAGATTAAAGGAGCGTCTTTCCAACTAAGAAGACGCCCCTGGATATGCATAGCTGCTGGTGCCGGCGACCCGAGCCGCCGGCACTACTCCACGCTCCGGTTACTTGGCAGCGGCGAAGTTCTTAGCCACCTGATCCCAGTTCACGACGTTAAAAAACGCCTGGATGTATTCAGCACGGCGATTTTGGTACTTGAGGTAGTACGCGTGCTCCCACACGTCCAGCCCCAGGATCGGCGTCTTGCCGTCACTGAGCGGACTATCCTGGTTGGGGGTGCTCATAATCTCGAGCTTTCCGTTGTTGACCACGAGCCACGCCCAGCCGCTGCCGAAACGCCCCTTCGCGGCGGCATCAAACTGCTCTTTAAACGCATCAAAGCTGCCGAAGGCGGCGTTAATGGCATCTGCCAACTCGCCACTGGGAGCACCGCCACCGTTGGGCGACATAATCGTCCAAAAGAGCGAGTGGTTTACGTGGCCCCCACCAGCATTGCGCACGGCGGTTTTAATGTTGTCAGGTAGCGAGTTGACCTTGGCCACCAGTTCTTCGGCGTCCATCTTCTCGTACTCGGTACCCTCCACCGCCGCATTGAGCTTCGTGGTATATCCCACGTGGTGCTTGTCATGGTGGACTTTCATCGTGGCCTCATCGATATGAGGCTCAAGGGCATTGTAGGCATACGGTAAATCGGGTGTCGTAAAAGCCATAATTTTTCCTCCTGGTTTGGTAAGCTACTAAGGAACCGGGCCTATCGGCAATGAAACCGGCCGGCGAATCACCGCAGATAGATATCTTCGCCCGGAACCTCGCCTCCCACCGTCCGCGGTTCAAAATCATGGAGAACCTGAAAATACCGGTCCAACGCCGAACGCGCGTCCGCCGCCGGCACGTAGCGCGCGTTGAGACGTGGGAGTGCGGCGGTTACCACCGGTCCGGGGAGACTTAAGGAAGAATCAGCCACGACTTCTCCCGCTCGTTGCGGGTCATCGATGGCGGCGTTCCATCCGTCTTCAATCAGGGCCAGCGCCTCCCCCATGGCCGCCTGTGATCGTTCCCAGGCTTCCTGTCGAACCACAACTACGGTTTGCGGGTAGGCATCGTCGTAGAGCTCCCGCCACCCGTCCTGAAAGTCCAGGAGAATGGAAAGATCATCCCGCCGACTCATCACCTGCGTCACAAAGGGCTCCGGGAGTACCGCCAGATCAACCTGGCCACCGGCCACCATCTGGGCCAGCTCAGCCGGAGCAAACTGGTAATTCAGGTTCACATCGGCTTCAGGGTCCACCCCGTTCTCTGCGAGCAGGTGGCGCAACAATATGTCCGGTGTCGCTCCCCGCGCGATCGACTCAACCGTCTTTCCTTCCAGGTCTTCCCACTCGGTGATCGCGTCGTCGGTACCCACCACGTACAGCACGCCCCACAACGTGACCGCGCTGATTTTGATGGGAACCCCACGGTTATAGAGCTGGGCCGCCACGTTGGAGGGAAGCATACCGATATCGGTCTCGCCGCTGGAGAGCCGCCCCACCATCACACTGGGATCGGGAACGATCTCGAAGGTAACCTCGGCGCGGTCCGTCACGGTGACAGATTCGGACAGGTACCGGGCAACCCCCACGCCGGTGGGTCCCTGCAGGGCGGCCACGGAAATTTCCTGCCGCTCCGGGGCATCCGATTCTCCGTGCCCCGAGGCGCTGAGCGGAAACGCTCCCGCCACCAGGATGAGTATGAGTGCGATTATCGATAGCTTATGTGTGCGCATAGTGCGCCCCCTAACTGCCGGTGCAGTTTAGTCGTCGTCTAATTCAAGCGCCCGCAGCACCTGATCTCTCGTCCAGCTTTCACGAACCGCAGATTCCAGGGTAGGTGCATAGGCCTCATCGTTCATCATGACCGCCCCGTGCAACTGGCCGGATCCGTTCCAGTACAACGCATAAAACTGGTTCTCGTTTTCAAACTCATCCACGTCATGTTCCCACGGCTCATGCGGTTTGCGGATCGAGAAGAGAAACTGGTCGAAGACGGTGCTCTTGAGTCGATGCGGTAGCTCGTCAAAGACCGCCTCCCCGCCGGCGGCGTTGATCCCGGCCACCTCTCCTTGATCCTCGGCGGAATGCCACAGGTAGGTCACCATACCGTCCGGGTGTTCCGCACAGTCTCCTGCGGCAAAGATGTCCGGATCGCTGGTGCGGAGGCTCTCGTCCACCACGATTCCCCTGCGCGTAGTGAGCCCCGCATCCCGCGCCGGAGCGGCTCGTGGCGTCACCCCAATGCAGAACACTACCAGGTCATAGTGGGCGGCGTGCTTGATCATCTGAACGGTCCAGTTCTTTTTGTTTCGTTCAAAGGAGAGGATCTCCTCCTGGAACAGCATCTTCACCTTGTTCCGGGAGAGCACCTCTTCCAGGATCTCGCCGGCCCGGGCGTTAAGCTGCCGCGGAATCAGCTGCGGAGTTGCCCCGGCCAGGGTAACCTGCTTACCCATCTGGCGAAGCTCCTGAGCGATCTCCACGGCAAGTACGCCCATGCCGGCGATCAGCACGGATTTGACGCGCCCCACCCGAGAGCGGAGCTCCTCCCCATCCCGGGCACTGCGGACAACGAAGAACGATCCCTCTTCGTGAGGCCGCACAACCTTCGGCAGAAGCGGAGCTCCCCCGATCGCCAGGACCAGCCGGCGATACTCTACCGGCTCCTGCTCCCCGGATAATTCGATCCGGTGCGCCTCCCGATCTATAGCCTCCAGGGACACGCCGTCGAGACGATCGATCGCGTTATCCCGGTACCACTCCTCGGGATGACAGGCGAATTGATCGCGTTCATACCCATCGGAAAGATGTTTTGAGACTTTGGTGCGTTTATACGGACGCCGGTCCTCATTGTTAATGAGCAAAACCGACTTGGATGGATCTGTCTGGCGGGCGGAAGTAGCGGCAGCAAGCCCGGCTGCACCGGCCCCTACCACAACTACGTCGTATGTACGGCTCATCGATGCTCCTTCACTCCACCTTGCTGAATGTACCATGCCCTTCTATACTCGTGCAACGATGTCGGACATCAACGTAACATTTGCCGGACTTCCGCTGGGAAGTCCACTCATCATTGAACCGGCGGCCCGCGTTCTGACGCACGCAACCGCCCAATCAGCAGCGGGAGCCGGCGCGGGTGCCGTGTACGCTCCTCCCCTCGATCCGGCACGCATTAACCACCAGGAAGATGCGGACGAGGTGACCTCACACAACCAGAACGACGAGAGCCGACGGGAGTCCAACCGCATCGTGCGGCGCCTCAACATCGAAGGCTACCTGGATGAGCTGACGGAACTGGCCCGTGTCACTGCGGTGCCGGTGATCGCGCCCCTCTCCTGCGACCGTACCGCCGACTGGCTGAACCTGGCGGAGCAGCTGCGAGAGGCGGGAGCTACCGCGATTGAAATCCGGCCGCCGGTGGAAGAATTGTCACGTACGCAAAGATCCGATGCTATTGAAAAATCGCTCCTCCGGGTGACCGCCTCGGTGGCAGGGCGTATCGACATTCCGGTACTGGTGCGGATTCCGGCGGGAACCTATGGTCTGATCGCCTTGGTGCAGGCGCTGGGAGACAGCGATGCCGCCGCCGTAACGATCCGGCCCACCCGGGGGGCGGGCTCGATTGATCTGAACACACCTGCCTTGGAGGACGATGGCGAGTTTGGCGCAGCCCGAGAAGCGCTGTTTCACGTGCAGTTAGGGGCATGTCGCTCGCTGTATCGCCGGGTAAATCCACATCTGGGGTTACAGCTCCCCCCGGGCCGACCAGCATCGGTAGTGGAAGCGCTCCTGGCGGGGGCCACCGTGGGTATGCTTCCGGTCACCGGTGACGATCCCTCGGGGGCCGGCCGGGCAGTGAACGAGTTTCACACCAGGCTCGCCGGATGGATGCACCACCACCGTGCGGATTCGCTGTTTGCCGCCCGAGGATTACTCAGCGATAGCCGACTCAGCAGCTCCCTGGAAAACTGACCGCGCCGAGGCGGCGGAGTGCGAGGGCAAGCGCGCGTGTGCTCGTTCGTGTGAGTGTGAGTGTGAGTGTGAGTGTGCCGATCACGCGGAGGCAGCCGCCACGTCGGCTATCGGTCAGGGTCCGGGGGCATCCCGCGATCCGAAGACCTGTTGGAACCACCACCGGATACGGTCAAAGACGCGGCGAAACCAGCTTCCCCGGGAGATCTCCCTTTCGATGGTAAGGGAGCTCTCATGCACGACTGTTCCCGCTACCGTATAACGGACGGTACCGACCAGACTCCCTTGGGTGATCGGCGCCCACAGATCGCTGGGCTGTTCGATCGTTCCGGAAACTGCGTCTCGCTGTCCTCGGGGAACGACAATCTCTGGTGGAGTTTCTGCACGAGGTGTGACACTTCGTTGATCTGCGCCCCATAGGGTAATCGGGTCCGCCGTGGGGACGGCGAGCCGGGTGTTCTCATAACCGGTAAATCCCCATTCCAGCAATCGCTCCGCATCCGCTTCGCGTCGAGCACCACCCTGGCTGTGGGTCGCCCCATCCACTCCGAGGATTACCGCGATCAGCCGGCGGCCGTCGCGGGCGGCGGTAACCGCGATATTGTACCCACTTTCTTCGATGAAGCCCGTCTTCAACCCATCCACATGCTCCATGGTACCGACCAGACCGTTCCGGTTGAACTGCCGAATCGTCCCCCCGTCGCCGCCGGTGGGATAGTGGCGGAGTTGAGGGTAGGTAAACTCCTGGAGATTAAAGACCTCCTCGGTTAACCACGGCCACCTGCTCACGAGGTCCCGGGCAAAACGAGCCAGTTCCACCGCGGTAACGCGATTGGCCGCGCTCAATCCCGCGGCATCCTCGAAGTGGAACGACTCATATCCCAGGGACTGGACCGTCTCGTTCATCTCGGCGTGAAACGCCGCCACCGACCCACTCACGCGTAGCGCCACCTCCACGGCGGCATCGTTTCCACTGGAAATCGCCAGCCCCCGCAGCAGGTCGAGTCCGTTCACCATCTGGTCCGGTCCCAGGAACATCAGGGAGCTCCCCGGCGGTACCGCTGAGGCGTAGGCGTTGGGACTCACCGGAGCCGGCTCCTCCAGGTCAAACCGCCCCTCCTCCGCCGCGCTGAGGGCGGTGTAGATCGTTACCAGCTTGGTGAGCGAGGCGGGAGGCCACGGCTCGCGCCCGCGCATCTCCAGGAGCACCGTATTGGTTCCTCCATCGAGGAGCGCCGCCGCCTGGGCGTATTCGAGCTCCGGCGGTTCCACCTCCAAGTGGGTTCGGGTATCAGCGGGAGTTGTCATCTGCGGAACGCGCGCAATTTGACCAAAGATCGGTGTCCCAGCGATAAGCCCACCGGCAACTATCATATACGCCCTGAGCAGCAGGTGGTGTCGTCGTACCATGCCCACAGGTAGTAGCAGGCCCGCGACAGAATGTCTACTGCACGGCGACGGTCAATTTGATTTGCGACCAGTCTGGATCGGGTGTATACTAGCTATGTAAACGATTACATTAAGGAGGCCTGCATTGGCTGATATGTCAGGATTACAATCACACATCGGTGAAGAACGACTCCACGGGAATCTTCCCAAGATCGGGATTCGTCCCGTTATCGATGGCCGCCTCGGTGGCGTCCGCGAGAGTCTCGAAGAGCAGACGATGAATCTGGCGCGTGCCGCGAAACAACTTTTCCAGGAGAACCTGCGCTACCCCAACGGCGCTCCCGTGGAAGTGGTGATTTCAGACACCACCATCGGCCGCGTGGCGGAAGCCGCCCAATGCGCCGCCAAATTCGAACGAGAGAACGTGGGGGTATCACTCACCGTAACTCCGTCCTGGTGTTACGGTTCCGAGACGATTGATCAGACTCCGCTGATTCCTAAGGCGATCTGGGGATTCAATGGAACGGAACGGCCGGGAGCGGTATATCTCGCCGCAGCCCTCGCCGGCCACAATCAGAAAGGGATTCCCGCCTTCGGCATTTACGGGCGCGACGTGCAGGATGGAGATGATCGCTCCGTGCCGGAGGACGTCCAGGAAAAGCTCCTGCGCTTTGCCCGAGCTGGTCTGGCCGTGGCCTACATGCGCGGCAAGAGCTATCTCTCCATGGGTAGCATCAGTATGGGTATCGCCGGGTGTTACGTCACTGAGAGCTTTTACAAGGACTATCTCGGCATGCGCAATGAGTACGTCGACATGAGCGAGTTCATTCGACGCATCGAGCTGGGAATCTTTGACCAGGACGAGTTTGAACGTGCGCTGAAATGGACTAAGGCGAACTGCCCGGAGGGAGCCGACGATAACGCCCCGGAAATGCAGCGCACCCGCGAACAGAAGGATAAGGACTGGGAAACCAGCGTGAAAATGGCGCTGATTGCGCGGGACCTGATGAACGGCAATCCAAAACTCGCCGAAATGGGACATGGCGAGGAAGCGCTGGGACATAACGCTCTGGCCTCCGGCTTCCAGGGACAGCGGCAGTGGACCGACTTCATGCCGAACGGTGACTTCATGGAGGCGATCCTCACCAGTAGTTTCGACTGGAACGGTATTCGCGAACCGTACATGGTGGCCACCGAAAACGACAACCTCAACGCCATGTCCATGACGTTCGGTCACTTGCTCACCGGTGGGGCCCAGATCTTTGCCGACGTCCGCACCTACTGGAGCCCGGATGCCATTAAGCGCGTCACCGGCAAGAAGCTTTCCGGCCGCGCCGCGGACGGAATTATTCACCTGATCAATTCGGGTCCCGCCACGCTGGATGGAACCGGAGAGCAAGAGATCGACGGCAAACCCGCAATGAAGCCGTGGTGGGATATCACCCCGGAGGATGCGGAGAAGTGCCTCGAGGCTACCGTGTGGCGCCCCGGAGATACCGGCTATTTCCGTGGCGGCGGCTGGAGCACCGATTACAAGACGCGCGGAGAGATGCCGGTTACCATGAGCCGGATCAATATCGTGGCGGGCCTCGGCCCGGCGCTGCAGATCGCCGAGGGTTGGGCGGTAGATATTCCCGAAAAAATCCATGATATCCTCGATCAGCGTACCAATCCTACCTGGCCGACCACCTGGTTCGTGCCGCGGCTGGCGGACAATCCGCGCTTTCGCGATGTCTATGCCGTGATGGCCAACTGGGGAGCAAACCACGGAGCGATCGGGTACGGTCACTACGGCAAGGATCTAATCACGCTGGCGAGTATGCTGCGCATTCCCGTCTACATGCACAACGTTTCCGAGGACGAACTGTTCCGTCCCAGTGCATGGACGGCGTTTGGTATGGATCTCGAGGGGAGCGACTTCCGCGCCTGCGAGAATTTTGGTCCACTCTATAAGGGGTCTTGAAATGCTACATGGAATCTCTCCGATTCTGAGTCCTGAACTACTGAAAATCGTGGCCGAAATGGGCCACGGTGATGAACTGGTTATCGGTGACGGTAACTTCCCAGCGGCGTCGATGTCGCAGCGGTTGGTCCGCGCCGACGGTCACGGGGTGGCGGCGATCCTGGAGGGGCTGCTTCCGCTCTTTCCCCTGGATCGATTCGTCTCCCAGCCGGCGGCCCTGATGCAGGTGGTGGCCGGTGACACCACCCAGCCCACCATCTGGGACGACTACCGCGCGGTGATCCAGAAGTACCAGCCGGAGCGCATTACCGAAGGCTTCGAGATGGTTGAGCGCTTCGCCTTCTACGATCGCACCCGCAGCGCCTATGCCGTGGTAGCTACCGGAGAAACGGCGCTCTACGCCAACATCATTCTGAAGAAGGGTGTGGTAGAATAACACCCGTGCCCCGGTTTCTTTCGAAACCGGGGTTTTTTTGCGCTGAATCCCACGAATATACTTGCGCATGCCTTTCTTTTATCTTATTATTTGGTTTTGAAAGGCTTACGTTGAACCAATGATTCCCCGACTTAACGAAAAAGAACAGCAGATTCTCACCCTCCTCGTGCGGGACCCGAATCTGAGCGTCACCGATCTGGCGCGAGAACTGGACGTTTCCTCAGTTACAATGCGGGGATATCTCAACGGCCTGGCGGAAAAGGGGTACCTCTATCGCGTCCGAGGCGGTGCGATCCCCACGATTCACCCGGAGATCGTGGAGCGGGAGCAAACCCACCAGAACGAGAAGCGCGCGATCGCGCAACACGCGGCATCGATCGTGGCCGATGGGGACACGATTATGATTGAAGCCGGTACCACCACCGCCATGGTAGCGCGCTATTTGTTGGGCAAGCGCGATGTCAGTATCGTCACCAACAATGCGCTGGCCATGGCTCACGCCCGCGGCAACCCCGGGCTCCGGGTAAACATGGTGGGCGGAGAGTACCGTCCCGCCAATGAAAGTATCGTGGGACCACTGGCGCTTTCCATTCTTGAGCAGTTTCATGTAAAGACCGCGTTTGTCGGCACCGACGGATTCTCCGTGACCAGCGGGCTCTCAACCCATCTGGTGGAGGGTGCAGAAATCGTCCGGAGAATGGCAGCGCAGTCAGACCGCGTAGTCGTCCTTGCCGATAGCAGCAAATGGAACCATACCGGATTCGTCCACGTACTCGACATACACAAAATCGACCTCATCGTCACCGACGCCGGCATCGGAGATGCCGCGGTGGGGGAACTCGCGGAAGCGGGAGTTGAGGTTGTGCGGGTCTCAACAGACTGACGACCGGCACCATAGATACCACATACCACGGAGGAAAGAGATGGCAGAAATAGTAGTTCTCCCGCAGCAGGGGAACTCAGTAGAAGAAGTTGTCCTGTTGGATTGGCGGGTGGCGGAAGGTGATTCCGTTTCCGAAGGCACAGTCCTGTGCGAAGTGGAAACGGACAAAGCCACCATGGAGGTGGAATCCACCGCCGCCGGCACCGTCCTGAAGTTGCTGGCAGCCGCCGGTGACGAGGTTCCCGTGAAATCACCACTGGTGGTGGTGGGCGAAGCGGGAGAGGATATCTCGGGCCTGGACCTGGGCGGGGCCAATGCGGATACGGGGACTGCCTCGCCACCGGAGCCGGCTGCCGCTGGATCTGGAGCCGCTGCATCTGCCGCAGCCACCTCCGACACCGCCGCCGCCGCAGATCAGGCACGTTCAACCGGCACTCCGAACACCCCGCCCTCTTCGCCGAACCAGACTGCCCAGGGCACCGCCGCAGTGAGCCCCCGGGCGCGGATGCGTGCAACGGACCGCGGAATCGATCCGACTACGCTTCCCGGAACCGGCCCCGGGGGACGGATCATCGAACGCGACGTACTCTCCGCTGAAGCCGCAACCACCGCATCCGCTCGCGGCGCCGCCCCCGGCACCCCGGGGACCGGCATCGGCGGGCGCGTTACCAGCGGTGACACGGCTGCTTCCACGGCACCGCCGACGAGCTCAACCGGGGGAGCCGCCGTCTCCGGCGCGGCCACCGCCCCCCTGGAGGAGATCCCCGTCACCGGCGTCCGCCGCGTCATCGCCGACCGGATGCATGCCTCCCTGCAGAGTACCGCCCAGCTCACGCTGGACTCCTCCGCCGATGCCCGCGCTCTCAAAGCGCTCCGGGCGCGGTGTAAACAGTCCGGTGAGGAACTGG
>JAWOCO010000187.1:0-7466 GCA_046483765.1 Alkalispirochaeta sp.
AGTCCGGAGCCTCGCTGGTGCAAGAGATCAATCAGAGCGCTGCTCGGGTGGTTGCGGTAGACGTGCCCTCGGGGCTGCGGGATGGATATCAAGCCCCGGATCCGGTGGTGCGCGCCGATATCACTATTGTCACCGGGTACCTGAAGGCGATGCTCTATGAGGGGCAGAACCGCGCCGTGTGCGGGGAAATATATCAGGTAGACCCCGGATTTCCTCCCTCCCTGATCGCCGAACCGCAGGTGGTGCCCTCTCGAATCGCGCTCATGCCGAGACCGAGCGACCATCCGGTGCCGGTCGACACCGATGTCCACAAAGGCCAGCGGGGAAGGGTGCTGGTTGCCGGGGGGAGCGCCGGCACCTGGGGGGCGTCCCTGTTGAGCGCCGAGGGTGCGGCGGCGGCGGGCGTGGGTATGGTGCGCATTCTTACCAATGCCCAGGCGATCCCGGCGGTGCTCACCCGCAATCCTTCCTTCATGGTGGGGGAACTCTCGCCCAACGGTATTGGAGCGCGCGAGAGAGCAGCGCTGGAGTGGGCCGACACGGTGGTTCTGGGGCCCGGATGGACGACGCTCACCGATGCTGAACTGGCTGAGTGGCTCAGGTTGAGCGAAGAGTATAGCACCGCGGTGGTTCTGGACGCCTCCGCATTGCGCGTGCTGGCGGGACGGGGCACCGCGTGGGAACGGCTCCTTGCGGGAACGGTCTCCACCACGCTGACGCCGCACATTGGCGAGTGGCGGGAGTTGGACAATTCCGAGGGTCTCTCCCCCGGGGTGCGCGAAGCGCTTGAAGCGTTTCCCCAACGGCCGGGACTGACGGTGGTGGTGAAATCCTCGGTGACCTGGACGCGCCACAGTACCGGAGACATCGACGTCCTCGATGGTCGGGCGGCTGTGCTGGCAACCGCCGGTAGTGGTGATGTGCTTTCCGGCGTACTCGCCGGCGCCGTGGCGCGCGTGTCTGCCGCGAAGCAGGGGGCTCCCGAGACGTTTCGCGATGCGCTGCGATGGGCGCTCGCCCGCCACCTGGAGGCGGGACACCACCTGGCAGGGACCCACGCCTCAGCAACCGCCGCCGATATCGCACACCAGATCGCGCGTGGAGCGGAGCGTGGTCATGGATGACCTGAAGCATGGATGACCTGAAGCATGGATGACCTGAAGCATGGATGAGCCGCGGCGGTCGACCCCCTGGCGCACCTCCTCTCCCGAATCCTCCCACTACCACTACAATCGCGAGGAACGGGAAGCATCCCGCCAACGCGTCTGGACGCCTCCCACCGGCGGGTTTTTCCGGCGAAACCGGGCGTTGACACTGACTCTCATCGACGTGGTCGTGGTTCTCATACTCTTTGCGATCGTCATGTTTGTGGTAGGGCCCATGGCCTCACGGGGAACACTCGGTGACTACCGCATCTCCGTGGAGGCGATCCACTTCGACGAAGAGATTCTGGTGGCGGTGACCGTGACGGATATCGAGTTCGAAGCGCGGTCCGCTCCCCCCACTGACAGTGTGATCAGGGTCCAGGTAGGGCAGGAGTCCGTTTCCGACCTGGTTCCCACGCTGACTCAGGAGCGCACCGTCCGGCTCCGGACATCGCTGGAGTCGGTCCGGTCGGTGCTCAGGCGTAATACGCTGCCGGTCACCGTCAGTTTGGGGGAAGAGGAGGAGACGCTGCGCGCGACAGTTTCCGGCGAACCGCTGGAGCGTTGACCCGCGGCCCGTTAGCCGGTACCCTTATCCCATGTATCAGATCTATTTTCTCTCCATCCTGACTAACATCCTTGCCGGCATCGCTTTGGGATTCGACCGGATGGATGAGCGACTTCGGTTGCGTTCCGTGTTTAATCCCGAACTCTTTCAGAACACCGGGTTTCGCCTGGCCATTGGGCTCAGCGCCTTTGTCATGGGGTTCTTGAAGCTCCTCTCTGTGAGTCCGGGAGACGTGGCGGTTGTGGGAGATCTTGTACCGGCCCTTACCGGCATGCTCGCAGGATTCGCCCTGGCGTTTCAGTACTATCAGGAGCGTACCACGACCGAGAGCAGTACGGTGGCCTCATTGGACAAAGTGTTTGGCCGTCATAGCTCAACGCTGGGCATGGTGGCGCTCACCGCGGGAATCGTGCACTTCTTCCTGCATCGCGTGCTCTTTCTGTAGATTCCGGTGCTCTACCGCAACGATCGCCTGGTGACCACCGCCGGAGTTGCTGTTGTGGATGGTCGCTATTTTCTCGCCCGACGCAAGCCCGGTGGTTCTCTATCGGAGAAGTGGGAGTTCCCCGGGGGAAAGTGTGATCAAGACGATGGAGCTGAACCCACCTGTCTCGTGCGCGAGTTTCAAGAGGAATTTCGCGTCACCGTTTCTGTGCTGGATGAGCTCGGCTCCGTCCCCTTCGAACACGGAACGATCCGCTACATGCTGGTTGCCTACTGGATCCGATTTCACGCTCCCCCCACTATTCTCCTGGAGCATACCGACTCTGGATGGTTTCTGCCGGAGGAAATGCGGCAGTTGGACCTGGCCGATTCCGATCGCCGACTCATAGAAGACATCATTCTTGCTTGATATTGAATGGGCTCCAGGTATAGATCGCCTGGAAACGAGCGATGGCATGGTCCGAGCGGGCGTTCTGCTGCGCTCCAGTTCGCACTTCTCGCCCGGAGGGGTGACCTTCTGGCCTGGCGGGATTCAGTCCACCCGGGAGGTACTGCTCACGCGTCGAATCTTCGCGCATACCCTGGGGCGCTCACTCTCCGATCTGCGGTTGCTCGCGCAGGTGCACGGTACCACCGTAGTACGCCGGTCTGCAGATCCGCGGGCAGATCACCCCGATCACATCCCCGCCGCCGATGCCCATTTCACCGGTGATCACGGACCGGTGCTCGTGGTAAACGTAGCCGACTGCTGTCCCGTTATGGTTGTTTCCCGGGAACCGACACTTGTTGGTATCGCCCACGCGGGGTGGCGGGGAACCGCCCAGGGTGTTGTGGGAACGCTCCTCTCCGCCTGTGTGGATGCCGGGGCTTCGCTTGGGGAGTTGCGGGCGTGGATCGGCCCCTGTGCGGAGGGGACGCGGTACGAGGTAGGCAGCGATACCGCCACCCAATTTGCAGCATGGCCCGGCGCGCTTGCGCCCCATCCTCAGGATCCCACCAAACACCTGCTCAACGTGCGGTCGGTGCTGGTGGAACAACTGCTTCATGCCGGCGTTGCTCCCGAGTATCTCGTGACCAGCGTGGGGGGCACGATCGGTGACGGCCGCTACCACTCCCATCGGCGGTCCCGATTTGCTGCGGGGCGGATGGCGGCGTTTATCACCTGTGGCTGACGTTGGACGATTCCACTCTGTGTTGCTACCTTTTGGTACAACACCTAAGAACTATTCATCACAAGGAGATGGAAGACATGGCAGATATCGTACCCGAAATAGAAACACGTCGCGCCCGCCGAGCCCTTTCAGAGGAAGCAATCGACAGGGAGACGATCGAGCGCCTCTTTGATGCCGCCACCAAGGCTCCCAGTTGTAGTAACAAGCAGCCCTGGCGCTTTCTGGTAGCCACCGAAGGGGAGGCGCTGGAAAACGCGCGATCAGCGCTCATGGGAGGCAACTACTGGGCCAAAAAGGCGCCCGTGCTGGTGGTGGTAACTGCCCGGGACGAGTTTGACTGCCAGCTGAGCGATGACCGCAACTACGCGCAGTTTGATACCGGCATGGCGGTAATGGGCTTGATGATGCAGGCCACCCGGGAAGGATTTTACGCGCACCCCATGGCGGGATTCGAACCGGCCACGCTGCGGGAAAAATTCAATATTGAACCGGAAACCCGAGTGATCACCATGGTCGCCATCGGTCGCCCCGGTGATAGCTCTCACCTCAATGAAAAGCACGGCGCCGACGAGACCTCGGAGCGCACGCGCAAGAGCCTGGATGAAGTGCTGCAATGGAACGGGTGGAGCTCCTTGGGTTGATTCCAGCTACACCTGACGGCGCGGAGTAGTGCGAGGCGCTATTCCGCGATCGCCGGACCGGCAGTGCCGAGTTTGAGCCGCCGCGCCACCGCCTTGGCATATCCCGCGAGTCCGGCGTGATCCTCCAGACGGGTATGTTCCCACGCCGCGAGACAGGAGAGGTCCTCATCACAGCCCTCACTCAGAGCGTGCGCCAGGTGAATCGCATCGTCCACCGCCTTGGCCGTTCCCGAGCCGATATGCGGGCGCACCAGACTTGCCGCATCACCGATCAGGACCACCCGCCCAAAGACGAGACGCGGAATCGTGAGGTCCTCGATCTTCTGCAGGAACGGCTCCGGGGTCTTGAGCACTACTTCCCGGAAGGGAGGACATAGGTCCCGTGCCGCCAGCGCCTGCATGGTGGAAATTGTCTGATCAGACATCACGCCTCGGGGTACGGTGGTGCGATGAACATAGCCCTCGGTATCGCTCATGAGGGCGTCCAATTCCGGCCCCTGCGGTACCGTTTGGTACCACACCCAGTTGATTCGCCGGTGACCAGGTTGAATGTTTCCATCCTCACCGGGTACCTCATACAGCAGAATTGAACTCTCTTCGCCATTGAAGGAGGAGAGGCTATCCACGAAGAGCTCCAGCGTCTCCGGAAGCAGCTCCTCTTCGTTCACCATTCCCCGCCACGCCACGTAGCCGGCGTACTCCGGCTGGATTCCGGGAAGCAGCAGGCGCCGCGAGCGGGAGCCGATGCCGTCGGCAGCGATTACCACATCTCCCCGCACGATCTGTCCCGTGTCCAACTCCACCTCACCGTTGGCGCCCCAGTCGGGAAGATCCTCCATAGCGACCCCTCTCCGAATCGACTCGGGGCCCACCACGCCTTCCAACTCCCGAAGCAATACATCCCACGAGGTGTAGGCTGCGGCGCTTTCCGCCATGCGCATAACTGTGTTATCTCGCTTGAAGATCTTGCGCTCCACCGCGGGAATTGCGGCGATCCCCGGAGCTGCTACCCCGTGCTGCTGCAGGTAATCGAGCATGCGTGGCTGTACCACCACCCCGCCGCCGGTGCGCAGGAGCTCAGTAGATTTTTCCACGATTTCCACCGTCCAGTCGTTGCAGCGGAGTCCCGCCGCGGCTACCAGTCCCGCATAGGAAGCTCCGATGATTACTGCGTGTCGTCCGGATCCATGTGATTCCATCTGTTCAACATACTTCCCTCACCTTTGCAGGTAAAGGCGCACCTGCGCTACACTCCGCTCATGACACCGCAACTGATCGGGACCAAAAAAACGCAGGCGTTTCGTGCGTGTGAACGCTACTGCAAAGAACGACAGATCGAGTTTCAGACGCGAGATCCCCGGGAAAAACCGTTGGGCCGCCGGGAGCTGGAAACGATCGCTGCCGGAATCGGAAACGCGGAGGCGTTGATCGACACGGAGTCCGCAGCGTACCGCAAACGGGGGCTGGCGTGGATGGAGTACGATCCGCTGGAGGAGCTCATGGAGCATCCCGAACTGTTGCGCCAGCCGGTGGTGCGCACGGACCGGGGGATCGAGATCGCCCCCGATCGGGCCGCCCTAGACCGGCTCTTTCCCCGCCCATGAGTGGCTGCTCCCGATGACCACCGGGCAACTCCGCCGCGCGCTGCGTCGGCAATTCGGATTCGATGAGTTCCGTGAGCATCAACTCGAGGTGATTCAGGCCACGGTGGCCGGACGTGATGTCTTTGCAGCGCTGCCCACCGGCGGCGGGAAGTCGCTCTGCTATCAGTTGCCGGCTACGCTGGTCGAGGGACTCACGGTGGTAGTCAGTCCGTTGATCGCGCTCATGCAGGATCAGGTTGATGGAGCGGTGCAGGACGGCGTCCGCGCGGCGTATCTGAACAGCAGCATGGACGCCGAAGCGATTCGGCACACCTGGTCGCAGCTGTCCCGCGGAGAGGTGGACCTGCTGTACGTCTCTCCGGAGCGGCTATCAAATCCGGAGTTCCGATCCCGCCTGCGGGAGTGGAATCTCATCGGAATCGCCGTAGACGAGGCGCACTGTATCTCCGAATGGGGGCATGAGTTCCGCCAGGATTACCGGAATTTGGCGATCCTTCGCGAGGAGTATCCCCAGGTGCCGATCGCCGCCTTTACGGCCACCGCCACCCGGGAGGTCCAGCGGGACGTGGTGGAGCAGCTTTCCCTCCAGGACCCGCTCGTCGTGCGCGCCGGATTTGATCGACCGGAAATCAGTTACCGCGTGGAACCGCGGCGCCACGACACGCGGCAGATTGTGGAGTTTGTCACCGCCCGCGCGGGCAACGCCGGAATCGTGTACCGGGCCACCCGCAAAGCGGTAGAGCAGACCGCATCGCAACTGGTGGGCGCAGGGATTACGGCGGTGCCGTACCACGCCGGTCTGGACGCGGAGACGCGACGTCGTCGGCAGCGGGAGTTCGTCAACGATGAAGTGGATGTGGTAGTCGCGACGATCGCTTTCGGCATGGGGATCGACAAATCCAATGTGCGCTGGATCGTCCATGGCGATCTGCCGCGGAGTCTGGAGGCGTACTACCAGGAAACCGGTCGCGCCGGCCGCGACGGTGAACCGGCGGAGGCGCTGTTGCTGCATGGCCCCAAGGATCTGTCCACGATCCGCTGGCACATCGGAAACATGGAGCAGGAACGGGAGCGGGAACGGGCGGAGCGTAACCTGCGCGAGGTGTTGTCCTATGTGGAGTCCGGGGCGTGCCGTCGGCAGCGATTGCTGGCGCACTTCGACGAAGAACACCCCGGGAACTGCGCCTCCTGTGATGTCTGCCTCGGGGAAGTATCGCTGGAGGACGTCACCGTACCGGCGCAGAAGCTACTATCGGCGGTGATTCGCACCGGAGAGCGTTTTGGTGCGCACCATTTGGTCGATATTCTGCTCGGCGAGTACACTGATCGAGTGGAGCAACTCGGTCACCACCAGCTTCCCACGTTTGGGGTGGGGCAGGAGCGTAGACGCACGTGGTGGCTATCGTTTGCCCGGGAGCTGGAGAGCGGTGGGTACTTAGAGCGACAGAAGATCGAAGGCCAGTCCCGTCCCGGCGGGTTTCGGCTGACCGCATCCGGCCGCCAGGTGCTGGGAGGCCGCCAGACGGTGGTGAGCGCGGCGACGGCGGAACGGGAGGGATCCGGCTCCGGCGCGCGCCGCCGGCGGAGGGACCCCTCCCGAGGGGCCGCGTTAACTACCGACTCGCCGGCGGGTACGGCGCGTGACGCGTCAGCCATTCCCCTCCGGGAGGACCAGCAGCGCCTCTTCGAACAGTTGCGTCTGTTACGCAAAGAACTGGCCCGGGCGCGGTCGGTGCCGCCCTACGTAATCCTCTCCGATAAGAGTCTCAAAGTTATCGCCCGCAACCGCCCCACCGACCGCGCCGGACTTCTGCGGTGCCATGGAATCGGAGAGGCCAAGCTGGAGCAGTTTGGTGATGAACTCCTGCGAACGATTCGATCCGTATTGAGCG
>JAWOCO010000196.1:0-4435 GCA_046483765.1 Alkalispirochaeta sp.
CGACCGCGCCGGATCCTGAAAGATGTAGCGAATGCGGCTGCGCAGCGTCTTTAATGCCGTGCGGTCGATGTCGGACAGGAAGAACTCATCGCCATTGCGGCTGCGAAATCGGATCTCCCCACCGGTGAGCCGTTCCATCCGCACCAACAACCGGGCGGTGGTGGTTTTGCCGCAGCCGGACTCCCCCACGAGACCGTAGATCTCCCCGGGCTCGATTCTCAGAGAAATTCCGTTTACCGCGTAAACTTTCTCGAACTGCCGTGCAAAGAATCCCGCCTGCAGAGGGTAGTGTTTTTCTACCTGCGTGAGCTCGATCATTTGGGCCCCTCCACGATGCAGCGCACCCGACTCTCCCGCTCGGTGCGAATCGGCGGAATGGCCCGGCGGCACTCCTCGGAGACGAGGGGACACCGCGGCGCGAAGGGGCACCCCGGCTCAGGCCGGGTGGGGTCCGGCGGTGACCCGGAGAGCATATGAAGTGAGTGTTCACTATGGTGCGCACCGAAGGGAACCAGACTGGCCAGCAGCCCGGCAGTATAGGGATGACGGGGACTCCGCAGCACCTCCGCGGTGGGCCCCTGCTCCATCACCAATCCGCCGTACATCACCACGATGCGATCCGCGAAGCTTGAGATCAGCGCCAGGTTGTGCGTGATGAACAGAATTGCCAGGTTGCGCCGTCGGCGCAACTCCATCAGCAAATTCACGATACCCGCCTGAATCGTCACGTCCAGGGCGGTGGTGGGCTCGTCGGCGATCAGTACCGCCGGATCACCGGCGAGGGCGTGGGCGATCATGATCCGCTGCAGGAGGCCGCCGGAAAACTGGTGGGGAAAGTTCTCCAGCCGGCCGGCGGGATTGGTAACGTGAACTTCCTCCAGGAGCGTGATGGAACGCTCCCGCACCTCGTCCTCCGTGAGCTCCGGCTGGTGGGCACGCAACGTCTCCGCCAGCGATTTCCCGATTGAGTAGATCGGATCAAAGGAGCGTCCCGGTTCCTGGAAGATCATCGCCACCTGGCGCCCGCGAAACGCCCGGAGCGCGTGTGGACCCATCTCCAGAACACTCTGCTCTCGGTAGCGGATGTCGCCGCCGTTGATGCGACCGTTTGCCGGAGTGAGGCGCATAATAGCCTGGGCGGTGACGCTCTTGCCGCTGCCGCTCTCGCCCACAACGCCCACAATTTCGCCGGCGTCCAAGCTGAAACTCACATCCCGGACCGCCTGCAACGATCCCCCGCCGGTGGTGAAGTCCACCGAGAGATGGTCGATGGAGAGCATCATGAGCCGATCCTCCGTTCCCGATAGTAGGGATCAAGCACGTCGCGCAAGAGGTCCCCGAGAAAGTTGAACGCCAGGGTGGTGAGCAGCAGAAACAGTCCCGGATAGAGAAACCACGGGTAGTTTCTGAGATTGGAGAGCGTTGTTACCTCCCGATTGAGTAAGCTGCCCCAGCTTACCGCGGGATCAACGATTCCCAGCCCCAAGTAGCTCAGCACCGTCTCCCCCAGAATGAAACCGGGAATCCCCAGGGTAATGCTGACGATCAGAATCGAGGCCATCTGGGGAATAATGTGGCGAAAGATGATCACCAGCGGGGGAATGCTCTCCAACTGCGCGTTGACGATGAAGTCCTCCCGTTTGATACTGTGCACCAGTCCCCGAATGAGGCGCGCACTTCCGGGCCACCCCACGAAGGAGAGGATCACGGTAATCAGAATAAAGGACTGTCCCGAATCCATGTCCCGCGACAAGAGACTGCGGAGGAAGAGGATCAGGTACAGCCCGGGAATGAGTATCACGAATTCGGCGACGCGCATGATCAGCCAGTCCGTTTTTCCCCCGAAATAGCCCGCCAGCCCGCCCAGGACGATCGCCAGCGTCAACGAGATCGTGATGCCGATAAATCCGATCGTCAGCGAAATCCGGCTGCCGTAGAGAACCCGGGTGAGCATGTCCCGGCCCAGATTGTCGGCTCCCATGAAGTACACCGGATAGGTGCGCCCCCGTTGATCCCAGTCAGTGCTGTAGCTGTAGTACTCCGCCTCCGTTCCAAAGAGATGCACCGTGGAGGGAATGAGCCCCCACAGCCGGTACTCGGGCCCCTGAGCAAAGAGCTTTACCGGGACGTACTCTCCCCGTACCGGCGCATAGCGCCAGTTGCCCTCATCCACCAGTGCGTACTTCTGAATCTGCAGCCCCACACCGAGCTCCGAAGACCACAGGCGCACGTTGGGTGGATGGTAGGCGCTTTCCCGGAATACCGTGGTCGGCTGGTACGGGGCGAGGAACTCGGCAAACGCCATGCTGCCGTACAGCGCGATCAGCACGAAGAGTGATGCCGCCGCCAGCGGACGACGGAGGAGCGCGCGCCGGAATCGCTTCATGTGTCCGCTCCAAATCTAATCCGCGGATCAACGATCGCCAGGAGAATGTCACTCACGATCATTCCCAGCAGCACCAGGAAGCTAATGAACATGATGTTGGCCAGCACCAGGTTGATATCCTCCTGCCGCACCGCCTCATACATGAGACGGCCGATGCCGGGATAGGAGAAGATGATCTCGAGAATCAGCGATCCGGAGAAGAGACTGGCAAAGAGGTTGGCGCTGGAAGTGATGTAGGGATTGAGCGTATTGCGGAAGGCGTGCGCAAAGTAGATACGACCCTCACTCACACCGCGGCTCCGCAGGCTGGTGATGTAGGGCTGCCCCAACTGGTCCAGCATCGTGGCGCGGATCATTCGCATCGTGCCACCGATCCCTCCGAGAAACGCCCCGATCAGCGGCAGGAGAATGTGGTAGAGATAGCTAAAGGCGAAGCGCACCGGTCCCTCCGACGGGGGGAAGTCGGGGTAGGCGGTGATAGGAAACCACCCGGAGATCGCCCCAAAGAGCTGAAGCAGAATCAGCAGGAGAATCCCGGGAAAGGCGTGCAGAAACAGAGCCACCAGGGTGGCGGCAACATCCACCCGCGTACCTACCTTGGAGCTGAAGTAAATTCCCAACGCGAAACTGATAATCGTCAGAAAGAAGAGGGAGATCAGGTTGAGCACCAGGGAGTTAATCATCCGATCCCTGATCAGGAACAGAATCGGCGCCCGGCTGATCAGGCTGCGCCCCAGGTCCCGTTCCACAAAGACCTGACGCAGCCAGCGGCCGTACTGCACATAGAACGGGTCATCCAGGCCCAGCCGCGCCCGAGCGGTATCGATCGCCTCCTGGGTATACTGATTATCGCTCTGGCGAAAGTCCTCGTTGGTGAGCATCTGATTCCGCACGTAGTTGTCGACGATATCCCCGGGGGAGAGCTCCATTAGGCCAAACACCGCCAGTCCGAGAATGAACAGAATGGTAACCATAGAGACGATCCGGGAGGCGATAAACGCCAGTAACGGGTGTCCCTCCCGGAAGTGCAACCAGGGAGTGGCGGCGACGTATGCCGCCTGGTGCAGGAACTCCCGTGTTCTCACTGGTCCAGAAACACGCGCTCGGAATCGAATCCACCCAGAGTATCGTAGAACACGTTGTTCCACTTGTCCCGCACCGCAAGGAAGGACATTGGGTGTACCGTATAGATTACGGGCAACTGCTCCAGAAGGATCTGCTGGAATTCGTCATAGATCTCCCGGCGCTTCTCCTCATCCACGGTAAATCGACCCTCATTGTACAAGTGGTCGATCCGCGCTTCCCACTCGGTGGCCGGTTCCTCCTGCAACGGGTGCCACATATGCAGGTTGCCCCAGGAGGGCCACACGTTGGACCCCCCGGTGGGCCAGTAGTTGACCCCCAGACTGAGAATCACCGCTTCCCAGTCATAGGTGCTGGTAAGCCGTCCGATGAGCGCCTGCCAATCGATGGGACGCACGTTCATCGTAATTCCGATCTCGCTAAGTTCGTCCGCCAGGATGGTGGCGATATCGATCCCGATCGTACCCTCCGCGCCCATGTTGATCGAGAACTCGATCTCGTTGCCCTCCTCGTCCCGCATGACTCCCTCACCGTCCTGAGTGATACCGATCTCCGCCAGGAGTTCCACCGCGCGCTCGGGATTGTAGGTGTACTGCAGCTGGATATCGCGATTGAACATCGGATTGGGCTCAGCGAAGTGGTGGGTAGCCGGGGCCGCGAGTCCCCGATACACCTGCTCCACCACCCTTTCACGATTTAGCATGGAACTGATCGCCTGGCGAAACTGCGGCTCGATGAACCAGGCGTGCTTCTCCGGATCAACGTTGGCGGGATTCTGATTAATGGAAATCAAGGAGGCTCCGAGGCTCTCTCCGCCGTTGTACACGCTGTAATCGGGATCTTCCACATCGAGGAGCTCGTCCAGGTCCTCGGGACGAGCGGAGTACGCGTCTTTGGTGCCGTTGCGAAACGCCAGAAACTCCGAGTTCTGATCCGGAACGATCCGATAGATAACGCGCTCCACGT
>JAWOCO010000209.1:0-5738 GCA_046483765.1 Alkalispirochaeta sp.
GGTGGTGGCGCTTGCCGCCCTCCGGGAGGTAGTCGCCGTCCCGGTGGTGGGTACCGTACCGGCTGTGAAGCCTGCGGCCGCCATGACTGCAACCGGTCATATTGCGGTACTCGCCACCAACCGCACCGCCCACGATCCCTATACCGACGACCTGGTACGTCAGTTCGCGCGCATCGTGCGCGTCTCGCGCCTCGGACTCCCGCGCCTGGTGAGCGTCGCCGAACGCTACCACTGTGACGGCGATGATACTGCCATTCGCCAGGTAATATCTGAGGAAGTTGTGCCTCAGCTGGGCGGTGACGTAGATACCGTGGTCCTGGCGTGTACCCATTTCGTGCGTTTCGCCGGCCACTTCCAGGAGGTTCTGGGAGCCGGAGTTCACATCGTGGATTCACTGGATGGCGTCACCCGGCGGCTCCTGGAGGTACTCCCCGTAACCCGGGGCACGTCTCACGCTACCAACACGGCACTGCTCATGCGCACCGGTGAACCATCCGCCTCCCAGTGCCGGCAGGATCGGTCGCGCTGGACGTACCTGCCGGAGTTTTCCTGGTGATCGGCGTCGTCGTTTGGGGTGCCAACAACATCTACAGCGTTCGTGATGACACCGGCGTAATTCATGAACACCTGCGTTTGAAGGGAAAGACGCTGGCGGATACCGAGGGAGAACACAATCCCTTGGCCCCCGGGGACCGGGTGGTGGTGGATGAAACGGGAGATGCCCCACGGATCGTACAGCGGGAGGAACGGCGCAATACGGTGGTCCGCTGGAACCGCACTCGCCGGCGGATGCAGGCGATCGCGGCCAATACGGATCTCCTGGCGATCGTCACCAGCCAGGGCACGCCGGAGTATCGCCCGGCCTTTGTAGACCGGGTACTGGTCATGGCGGAACTGGAGGAACTTGCGGTGGTGCTCGTTCTAAACAAAGCGGACCTTCCGCTGTCGGAACCCGCCCGGGAACACGTGACAATTCTGCAGGAAATTGGTTACGAGGTGAGCGCCACCTCGGCCACCGATCGCGAAGATCCCGGCATAGAAGCGCTGCAACGACGAGTTGCCGGCCTTTCCACGGTGTTTTTCGGGCAGTCCGGGGTGGGCAAGTCGTCCCTCATCAATCGCCTGGTGCCGGGACTCAACCTGGCCACGGGGGATGTCTCCCACCGCTATCACCGGGGCCGCCACACCACGACCCTGGCGCGGCAGGTGCTGGTTTCCGGCGATCGCGGATCTACGGTCTACATCGACACCCCGGGGGTGCGGGAGTACGACCTGTTTGGATATAGTGTGCCCCAAGTGGGACGCGGATTTCGGGAGTTCCTGCCCTATATCGGGGAGTGTCGCATGCCCGATTGCACCCACACCCACGAACCAAAGTGTGCCGTCCTCGCCGCGGTAGCGGAGGGTACGATCACCCCTCGGCGGTACGACTCCTACCGCCGAATCATTCAGGACATGGAAGGACCGCACCGGTGAACTCAGTTCAGGCTCTGGAATTCGATCGCATCCGCGCCGCCGTCGCTGAACTCGCGGTGACCGAGGAAGGCGCGGCACGCCTGCTCGCCCTAGTACCACAGATCGATCGGACCGTACTCGCCGAGGAGCAGACGGTGGTGGGGTGGTTACAGCGCCGTCTCCAGGAGGGAGAGGTGCTACCCGGTGGGGCTGTCCCGGTGATAGCTCCCGCGCTGGATGCCGTGGAGCGGGAGGGATCGGTACTGGAGCTGGAGGAGCTGCGGGATCTACGTCTGTTTCTCGAGTTTGCCCAGCAGACGGTAGAGTTCTTTCGGCCCCGGCAGGACCGGTCCCCGCCTGCGGCGGCACGCAAGATAACCTCCGACGTGGAAGTCCCCCGGGAGGTTCTGCGGCGTCTGCGGGAGACGATCCTCCCGGAGGGCACGATGAACGAGGCGGCGATCCCGGAGCTCGCGCGACTCCGCAAAGAGATCCGCCGTCTCAACCAGGGGCTCATGGAAACTGCGGAGCAGATGATCCGGCAGGACCGGCACATGTTTCAAGGCGACCAGCCCACGATCCGGGATGGCCGGACGGTGGTCCCCCTGGCGGCCAACTTTCGCGGCCGAATCGACGGTATCGTGCATGAGTCTTCCGGGAGCGGGGAAACGGTGTACGTGGAGCCGCGGCAACTGGTGGACCTCAACAACGACCTGGTGCAGGCGCACAACGGCATTCTGCGGGAGGTGCGCCGCGTGCTCCGGGAACTCAGCGCGCAGATCCGCGGCCACGTGCCGGAGCTGCGAAGACTGCACAGCGCGGTGGTAACGGCGGACCAATTGCTGGCACGGGCAAAATACGCGGGAGCCGGCGGTGGCCGCGTGCTTCCCGCTGGAGATCGGATCGTGCTCCACGGTGCGCGCCATCCCCTGTTGGGATCTGGCGCGGTACCACTGGATATCGTGTACGACGCGGACACGCGGATCATGATCATCAGTGGTCCCAACACCGGCGGCAAGACGGTTCTCTTGAAGACGGTGGGACTCCTGTCCATGATGAACCAGTCCGCAATTCCCATACCGGTAGCGGAAGACTCGAGTCTCCCGTTCTTTGATTACTGGGGCGTGGATATCGGGGATGCCCAGTCCCTGGACGAAGCGCTCTCCACCTTTTCCGGTCACCTGCGAAATCTGGCGGAAGTCTGCGACCACGCCGCTCCCGGAAGCCTGATTCTGCTGGATGAGCTGGGAAGCGGCACCGACCCGGATGAGGGGGCTGCGCTCTCCATGGCGATCGTGGATCATTTGATCGACCAGGGAAGTACTGTTCTGGTCACCACGCACCAGACGGTCCTGAAGCATTACGGCTACACCCGGGACGGTGCGGCTAACGCCTCCATGGCGTTTGACGAGGATACCCATCAACCGACCTATCGGGTCGTGCCGGGACGTCCGGGAGCGAGCCACGCCTTGGACACCGCCGCGCGCCAGGGTCTGAACCGGGAAATTTTGCGCCGCGCCCATGCCTACCGCAGTGACCGCGAAAGCAGCGTGGCCGAAATCATTACCCGCCTCAGCGATCTCGAGGAAGAGTTGACCCGGGAACGCGCAACCCTGCGCCGTGACCGGGAAGCCCTGGACCGCCGCCTAACCGAGCTGACTCAGCGGGAAGAGGCGGTGGAAGCGCGCGCCACCGAGCTCCGTCGGCACGGCCTGGTTGAGCTGGACCGGCTCCTGAGAGAGGCGCGCCAGCAGGTGGAAGGTGAGGTGCGTCGCCTGCGGGAGCGCGGGGGCGAGATCTCTCGGGAGGAGATCAAGGCCGCCCAGGATCAACTCAAGGAGATTGAGGCCCACCGTGACGCACAGCAGGCGCAGGTTGAACGTCATCGCCCCTCCACGACGACGCCGAAGCAGCCCGCCGAGCCGATCCGTACCGGTGACACGGTGCGACACCGTCGCACCCAACGGGAAGGTACCGTTCGCAGCCTCCGCGGAGGGAGAGCTGAAGTGCAATTTGGCGGCATACGCATGACGGTGCCGCTGGAGGAGCTGGAGCGGCGCGATCCCCGCGATCAGGCGGCGGAGGGGTCAGTTTCAGCCGGCTCCGCAACGCCTGCCAATGGCACCGAGTCCCGACTGCGCCCGGCAACACCCCAGATGCGATCGGTCTTTGAACTGGATCTGCGGGGCAAGCGGCTACATACCGCTTTGGAAGAGCTGGAACACCAGGTGGATGCGGCGGTAATGAACGACCTGTCCAGTTTTTCTGTGATTCATGGCATGGGAACCGGAGTGCTTCAAAAGGGGGTCCAGGACTATCTCGAATCCCGTCCCGAGGTGAAGCGCTACGAGTTTGCCGCGCCGGAGGAGGGGGGATTCGGCAAAACCGTCGTATTCCTCGCTTGAGTAGCGGCGCCCCCGCGCGGTAGGATCGCAGCGTGAAATACAGCGCCCTTCGCAGGTCGCTCTTCGTGGGAGCTTTGGTCCTGGCGTTGAGCTCATGCCTTTCTACAGATGTTACGATCGATCTCCGGGACGACCAGGACCTCCGCCTGCACCTGGTCTATAGCATGCCTCGGGCCGTGTGGGAACTGGGAGTGTTCGATTCCACCTCACCGGAGCGGGCGATTCCCATCTCGGAGCGGGACGCCCGGGAAGCGGCGGATCTCTACCGCGACGTGAGCCTCGCCGGCCACACCGTTCGTGAGGATGGGGAGACGGTCACGGTGGAAATGGAGTACTCCGTGGGGTCCGCCGAGAGTCTCACCGGGCTCTGGGGATGGGCAGGCGACGGTCAGCTCGAGCTGGACCTGGAGGCGGGATCGATCCGCGTGCCGGTAACCGGCGACGTCTCCGAGGTCGATTCCGAACAGCGGGAGCTTATCCTGGAGGTCTTTCGGGAACAGCAGTTCCGTCTGACCCTCAACGCCCCCGGTGCGTTACAGACGACCGGTCCCGAGGTGCAGGAGGCATCCTGGCAGTCCGCTTCCGACGATCGTTCCGCTACCTGGGTAGCGCCCATGGGGCCGCTCATGCTTTCCCACGAGGATTCCGCAGTAGAGGCGCACTGGGAGGTGCCGTAATGCTTGGACAACAGGTCCAGGACTTTGAAATGAAGCTGAAGCAGCTCTTTGACCAGATCGATGCGGAGCTGGAAAGCCGCTGGGGCGGTGAGTACCCTCTGCATCCGTCCCGACCGCCTCGGGGACGCAGCTCCAACCCGGAGACCGATGGCCTGTTCAACGTGGGAGCCAGCTTTTCCGCCGGCTACGGCAGTGAATACGGCCGGGGGTATGTGATCGAAACGCGGATGGTCACGCTCACCCAGGTTGATGAGGACACGCGCGAAGAGATCCGCAACTACGTCGCCCGCCGGGTCACCGAACTGCTGCCGGAGTACTTTCCCGATCGTGATCTCGACGTCGTTCGGGATGGAGATCTTTACAAGGTTACCGGTGATCTCTCGTTATGAACGAAAACTCGGCCTTGCATGACGTTTTGCATGACAGTATATTGAGGGGCCTGACAGGCACAAACATACAGATGTACACAAAGGACCGCGCATGGAAACCGAACTTCAAAATATAATCGACAAAATTCACGATGAAGGCGTAAAAGAGGCGGAGCAGCGTGCCCGCACGATCGTGGAGTCCGCCGAGAAGCAGGCCCGGGAGAAGTTAGATCACGCTCGCCAGGAGGCGGAGCAGATCATCGCCCAGGCAAAGGCGGACGCGGAAAAACACCAGGCCGCCGGGGAAGCCGCCCTGAAGCAGGCCTCCCGGGACTTACTGCTGTCGGTTCGCACCGAACTGACCAACCTCTTCGACGAGGTACAGAAGGCAGCCGTCGGTGATGCGCTCACCCCGGAGCGTATGGCGTCGGTTATTGCAGACATGGTCCAGGCGTGGAGCACCTCCGGCTCCGACGAGTTCGAGGTCTTAGTCAATGAACAGGATCGCGACGGACTGGAACGCTCGCTCCGAACGGCTCTGTCGGAGAAGCTGAAGCAGGGCGTGGACGTTCGCCCCGTTCGCGGAGTTACCGCCGGGTTCCGGATCGGCACGCAGGATGGGTCAGCCTACTACGACTTCACCGATGAAACGCTGGCGGAACTCCTCGCATCGTTTCTCAACCCCCGACTGGCGGAGCTCATGAAGAGCGCCACCAAGGAATAGGGATTCCGCGGTGAAGCAGTACTACTACACGGTTGCGTCTCTTCCTGCGCTGAAGCTCGAAGAGCAACCGTTCCTGTCACAAGACGATTTCCTTGAGCTCTGTGCTGTG
>JAWOCO010000257.1:0-2562 GCA_046483765.1 Alkalispirochaeta sp.
GGAGGATGCAGGAGCCTGGGAGGAGGATGCGGCGGCGTCCGCCTCCGGCACCGCCTCGCCCTGCTCACCGATCCACCCGATCGTCTCGGTCACCGGTACCACGTCACCAGGCTGCGCCAGCGTGGCGAGCAAGTAACCCGAGGTTTCCGCCTCCACCGGCATCGCCACTTTATCGGTTTCTATTTCCAGAATCTCGTCGCCGACCTCGATTCGGTCTCCCACGGAGACGTTCCATTCGATAATCGTGCCGGTTTCCATTGCCATTCCGGCCTTGGGCATAATAATGGATGTGGCCATCGGTTCCTCCTCCGGTTATTGCAGAAGGTTCCGCACGGCGGCGGTGATCTTCTCATGGGTGGGGACCACGTTGGCCTCCAGCACAGGGTTGTACGGCACGGGAACATCGAGGGCGCCCAGACGCTTGATCGGGGCGTCCAGATAGTAAAACGCCTCGCTATCGGCGATACGGGCGGCGATCTCACCGCCATAGCCGCCGGTCTGTACCGCCTCATGGACGATAAGCACGCGACCGGTCTTCTTGGCGCTCGCCACCAGCGGTTCCTCGTCCAGCGGCATCAGCGTCCGCGGATCTACCACCTCCATCTCGATCCCCTCTTTGGCGAGTTCCTCCGCCACCTCCAGGCAGCGATTTACCATGCGCCCCCAGGTGACAACCGTCACATCGGATCCCTCGCGCTTGATATCGGAACTCGACAAGGGAATCGTGTATTCTTCCTCCGGTACCGCGCCTTTCACGCGGTACAGCAGTTTCTGCTCGAGGAACACCACGGGGTTGTTGTCCGCGATCGCGCTTTTGAGCAGTCCCTTAGCATCGTAGGGTGTCGACGGGATCACGACCTTAAGTCCCGGCACATGGGTGTACCACGCCTCCATGCTGGAGGAGTGCTGGGCGGCCGCCCCGGTTCCGCTTCCGGCTGGAGCCCGAATGACCATGGGCACCTGCGCGGTGCCGCCAAACATGTAGCGTATCTTGGCGGCCTGGTTCACCAACTGGTCCATACCGATCGTAATGAAATCGCTGAACTGGATCTCTGCGATGGGCCGCATTCCGCTCACCGCGGCGCCGGTGGCGGCCCCTACAATCACCGCTTCAGAAATGGGCGTATCGCGGACGCGATCCTCTCCGAACTCATCTACCATACCTACCGTCACGCCGAAGGCACCGCCGTAGATCCCCACGTCTTCACCCATGAGGAATACGTCGTCGCTCTTGCGCATTTCCTCACTCATCGCTTCGCGAATCGCCTCCGCGTAGGTTATTTCTCGTGTTGTACTCATCTTCTCTACTCCTTAGGTGGGAAACTCACGCGTACACGTCGTTGATGATGTCGTCGATATCCGGCTCGCCGGCTTCTTCGGCAAATCGGACCGCCGCCTCGATATCTTCGCGGGCCTGGGATTCGATCGCTTCCAGTTCCGTTTCGTCGGCAACCTTCCGCGCGAGTATTTCTTTCCGGAGGATCGCGATGGGATCGCGCTGCTTCCACTCGTTAATCTCTTCCTTGGTGCGATAACGATTCGCGTCACTCTTGGAGTGGCCCATGTAACGGTAGGTCTCACTCACCAGGAGTACCGGCCCCGTCTGCTTGGCGTGGTCGATCGCCTCCATCATCGCGTCGTAGACCTCGAAGACGTTCTGACCGTCCACCGTCTTTCCGGGAATGCCGTATGCCTTGGCCCGATCGGACAGGTCCTCGATGTTAATACTCTTATGCCGGCTCATGGACATGGCGTACTGGTTGTCCTCACACACGAAGACCACCGGAAGATCCCACACCGAAGCGAGGTTGAGTGACTCGTGAAAACTCCCTTCGTTGAGGGCTCCGTCCCCGAAGAAACTGACCACAACCTGGTTCTGTTTACGCAGTTTCAAGGTCAGCGCCGCCCCCACCGCGATGGGAATACCGCCACCAACGATGCCGTTGGCCCCGAGATTCCCCCGGCTCAGGTCCGCGATGTGCATCGAACCGCCTTTACCTTTACAGTACCCATTGGTTCGGCCCAGGAGCTCCGCCATCATGCGGTTGAGATCAATCCCTTTGGCGATCGTATGGCCGTGACCCCGGTGGGTACTGGTGATCAGATCCTGGTCGGACAACGGGGCCAGGGCACCCACGGCGGTGCCTTCCTCTCCGACGTACAGGTGAGTTGTGCCATGTACCATCCCGCGGGAGAAGAAATACGCCACCTTCTCCTCAAACGCGCGAATATGGTTCATCTTGGTGTACATATCCTTCAACTGATCCGCGGTGAGGGAGTCCGACGGGCGCCGACCCGATCCCTGCGCGTTACCCGATTTCTTACCGGCCATACATTCCTCCAGAATGAGTATCCTCGCTGTGGGCGAGTTGCTCACGGTGAGCGTTGCAATATCTTCCATTGGGTGGAAATTGTTTCAAGATCAGATTACTATCATATCATGGGTCAGTCAAGGCATACTGAGGCGGATTTATGAGTCGAGAACGTGCACAGTTACAGAAAATCGCGCGCCTGTACTACATCGAGGATCTCAATCAGCGGCAGATCGCGGACAAGCTCAAC
>JAWOCO010000279.1:0-18775 GCA_046483765.1 Alkalispirochaeta sp.
GGTGGAAGACCCGGTAACGGAAATTCCCCTCTCCGAGGCGCTCGAACTGGACGAAGAATGCGAGGTTGGGGACGAGCTCCTGATTGAGATCAATCCCCAGGAATTTGAGCGGGTGGCGATCCAGACCGCCAAACAGAAGGCGCGCCAGCGTATCCGGGAGATCCAAAAGGATACGATGTACTCCGAGTTCAGCGACAAAGTCGGAGAACTGGTCATCGGGTACGTGCAACGGGAGCGCAATGGCAACCTCTTTGTGGATCTCGGTAAGGCGGAAGGGATCCTTCCCAAGCGCTACCAGTCTCCCCGTGAGTCGTATCGGATGAACGATCGCATCAAGGCGCTCATCGTGGATGTGGTCAAAGGCAATACCGGTCTCCAGATCGCCCTATCTCGGACACATACGGACTTGGTGAAGCGCGTATTCGAGCTCGAAGTGCCGGAGATCTACGGACAGACGGTAGAGATCGTGGGGGTCGTGCGGGAGGCGGGGTATCGCACCAAGATCGCGGTGGCCTCCAATCGGGAAGATGTGGATCCCGTCGGTGCCTGTGTCGGTCTCCGGGGCGTGCGTATTCAGGCGATCGTCCGGGAACTGGAAGGGGAGAAGATAGATATTCTCAAGTTTGATCCCGACCCGCGGGTCTTGATCAAGAACGCCCTTTCCCCGGCAGAGGTGACCAACGTAGTTGTCTTAGACGAAGCCCGCCGCCAAGCACTGGCGATCGTTCCGGAGGACCAGCTGTCCCTGGCGATCGGAAAACAGGGCTTGAACGTGCGCCTTGCCAACCGACTGGCCGACTGGAATATCGACGTAAAGACGATGGATCAGTTTGACGAGTTGGATATCGCCGCCGAATCCAAGCGCGCCGTGTCGGCACTATTCCGTGATCACGATGAGGCGCCGGAAGATGAAATCACGGCGATCAGCGAGCTTCCGGGTATCACCGACGAGATGGTGAGAATCCTCGAGGCCAACAATATCACGATGATTGAGGAGATCGTTGGACTCAGTGATGAGGACCTGCGCGACCTCGATGGTATGAACCCGGATATCGTTACGGACTTGAGCAATATTATCGCCGAAAACGTCGAGATCGTAGAAGAAGAATACGACTATGACGAAGCTGACGAGGCCGGTGAGTACGACGACGAAGAAGAACCGGAAGAAGAGCCGGAAGAAGAACCGGAAGAAGAAACCGCCGAAATGGAGGCGTATTCCGCCGAAGGGGACGATGAGACGGACCTCGCTGACGCGGAAGTCGCTGAAGAAGAAGAAGATGAGGAAGTGATCACGGAAATTGATCAGCTTCCCAGCATGACCGAAGCGATCGTGGCCAAGCTTAACGCCGCCGGCGTGGCCGATCTGGAAGACCTGATTAACCTGGATCCCAACAACCTTCAGGAGGTTGAGGGACTAACCGAGGATGAGGCCGCCACGATTCGTACTATTCTCACCGAATACGTTGAGATCGTTGAAGGAGACGAGGAGGAGTAACGCCCCGTCCTGTTTACAGAGGCGGACCGGAATCGTTACAATCGCCGAAAGGATGTCTATGGCAGAGGATCAGGATAAACAGAAACCGAAGACGACGCTCATTAAGAAAAAGGCTGAACCCAGCGAGACCGGCGAGAAGAAAAAGGTCCGCGTGGTGGTAAAGCGCAAGCCCAAGGCGAAGCCTCAGGCTACTCCCGATACTGACGTTGAAGGGACCGATGCGCCCACCGCTCAGACGTCTTCACCGAGTGAGAAATCAGCCCCGACGCCGTCCACTACATCCGACGACTCATCCCCCCGGGATAGCGCTGCGTCGCGCACTTCCGAGGCCACAGACACGACCCAACAGACACCAGCGCAGCCCGCTGACACCACCACCGACGGTAGTGGTGAGTCGCGTGAGACGAAGTCTGCTGCAGCGCCGGCATCCTCCCAAAAAACACCGGCAGATGAGGGCGCCTCGCCCTCCCAGGGGCCCGATGCATCCGCTCCCGAAGAGAAAAAGCCGGCGGCAGCACAACCGGCGCCAGCAAAACCGAGCGACTCTACGGAAAAAACGGGGAAAGCGGGAAAAACACCCGAAAAACCCGGATCGGACAAGAAAGCCGCTCCTGCGGGCGAAGCAGGTGAAGAGGGCGGTGGCGGCCTGGCGTGGTCGGTGAAGGAGCCCGGTGTGAGAAAGACACCGCGGCGCCCCGCATCGGAAGCGCGCAGTTCAATCACGTCCTCCGTCGGTCCGCGCAGCGCAACCCGTAGCACCCCGCAACGCGGCGGTCGTCCGGAAGGCAGAACAGCACCCGATCAGGCCGGCGGACAACGTGCCGGCGGTCGCACCGATCGGCCCACCGGTCCCCGTCAGGGACCGCCCGCTCGTGGCCCGGGACGCCCCCCTCAGGGCAATCGGCCGGATTATCCGCCCAGAAGTCCCCAGGATCGCGGTCCCGCACCGCGCGGACCCAACAGCCGAGGACCGTCAGGTCCCGGTGGCGGCGGTCCCGGTGGACCACCACGGGAAGGCAAGACCGGCGCCGCTCCCAAACAGGGTGGTGGCAAGAAGTTCTTCAAGAGTAAACGTGGCCGCGGCGGTTATGACCGAGATGAGCGGCAGCGTGAGAAGGAAATTCAATATAGCCGCAAGAAACCACAGCCCCGTGCCAATCCGGTGCCCAAAGAGATAGATATCATGGAGGTCGTCACGGTCAGCGAGCTGGCCAAGAAGCTGAACCTCAAAGCCAACGAGCTCATCGGCAAGCTCATGGGCATGGGCATGATGGTCACCATTAACCAGCAGATCGACCGCGAGACCGCGGAGATCCTGGCCGGCGAATACGGGTGCAAGGTAAACGTGGTTTCCCTGTATGACGAGACGATCATCGAGACCGCCAACGACGAGGCCGGTGATATGCGCGAGCGTTCACCGATCGTCACGGTCATGGGCCATGTCGACCACGGAAAGACCAAACTCCTCGACGCGATCCGTACCACCAACGTGGTGGATGGCGAGAGTGGGGGAATCACCCAGCACATTGGTGCGTACCAGGTCACCCTGGAGCAGGGTACGATTACGTTCCTGGATACTCCTGGACATGAGGCGTTTACGCTCATGCGGGCTCGGGGAGCTCAGCTCACCGATATCGTCATCTTGGTGGTAGCCGCCAACGACGGCGTAATGCCCCAGACCAAAGAGGCGATCAGCCACGCCAAGGAAGCCGGGGTGCCGCTCATCGTGGCGATAAACAAGGTGGACCTTCCCGAGGCCAACGTGGATCGCGTAAAGCAGCAGCTCTCGGAACTTGAGCTTATTCCCGAAGAGTGGGGTGGGCAAACCGCGATGGTGGAAGTCTCTGCGCTGAAACACGAGGGAATCGAAGACCTTCTGGAGACGGTACTCCTGCAGTCTGAACTTCTGGAGCTTAAGGCCAACTTTGACCGTAACGCCGAAGGCAAGGTAATTGAAAGCCGGATCGATCCCGGTCGCGGCACGGTGGCCTCGGTACTTATTGAGCGCGGAACGATTAACGTGGGCGATGCGTTCGTGGGCGGCATTTACGCCGGCAAAGTGCGAGCGATGTTCGATGATCGGGGCAACCGCATCGAGCAGGCGTTTCCGTCGATGCCGATCGAAATCCTCGGTTTTGATGGTGTCCCCGAAGCGGGAGACCCCTTCCAGGTAACCGCCGATGACAAGCAGGCGCGCCAGGTGGGAACCAAACGCCAGGAGTTGAAGCGTGTTGAAGAGGCCAAGAACGTCAAGAAGGTGACGCTGGACAACCTCTATGACAGCATTCAGGAAGGTGCCATTCAAGAGTTGAAGGTAGTCATCAAGGGTGACGTCCACGGCTCGGTGGAGGCGTTGCAGAGCGCCCTCGAAAAGCTGAGCACCAAAGAGATCCGTCTCATCGCGATCCACGCCTCCGCCGGTGCGATCAACGAGGGCGACATCATGTTGGCCTCTGCCTCCAATGCAATTGTGGTAGGATTCCACGTACGACCCACACCGCGGGCGATGCAACTCGCCGATCGCGAGAAGGTAGATATCCGCAAGTACAGCGTCATCTATGACGCCGTGGAGGATATCCGGGCAGCCATGGAAGGTATGCTTGCTCCCGATCTGCAGGAAGAAACGGTGGGCGCCGTCGAAGTTCGCGACACATTCAAGGTACCGAAAATCGGTATCGTTGCCGGGTGTTACGTGATCGAAGGCAAAGTCCGCCGCAACGCAAAGGTGCGGGTATTCCGGGATAACATCCAGATCCATGAAGGCACGATCTCTTCGCTGAAACGCTTCAAAGACGATGTGCGGGAAGTGGAAACCGGGTACGAGTGCGGAATCGGCATCAGTAACCTGCAGGACGTTCAGGTTGGCGATACTCTTGAGATCTTCGTGGTCAAAGAAGTTGCCAAGAAGCTGAACGGCTGAGGTACTATGGATGACACGCGGCGCGCCCGGTTGGCCCATCGAATTCAGGAGGAGCTCAGTACGCTCCTCCTGAAGGGCGAAATCAAAGATCACCGGGTGAACACTCTGATTTCGTTCAGTTTTGTGAAACTTGCCAAGGACGGTTCCGTGGCGCGCATCGGCGTATCCTCCGTATTGGAGGATCGCGTGGTCAACGCCGCTGTGGAAGGCCTCAACTCTGGGGCCGGATACCTGCAAGGACGAATCGGTCGGACTCTCAAACTCAGGCAGACCCCACGCTTGTACTTCGTTGCGGACCACAGCATTGAAGAAGGGCAAGCGATCATCAATACGATAAACGAACTGGCGCAGCATGAAGAGCGGGATTCTTCTTCTCAACAAACCGACGGGGATTAGTTCAGCCCGCGTCCTGTCACCGCTGAAGCGCACCTTCTCCGGCTCCCGCATCGGCCATACCGGCACGTTGGACCCCTTTGCCCAGGGACTTCTGGTAGTCCTGGTGGGGACCGCCACTAAACTGTCTCGCTGGTTTCTGAAACTGGACAAGACCTACGCGGCGGAAATCGCCCTGGGAACAGAGACCGATACGCTCGATACCGAGGGCACGGTAGTTGAGGAAGCTCCGGTACCGTCCTTTCCCGATCTTCGGGAGGCGGCCGAGGCGTTCCGCGGTATGATCATGCAGGCTCCGCCGGCATATTCCGCCCTAAAGGTCGATGGCCAGCGCGCGTACCAGCGGGCGCGACGCGGCGAGACGGTAGAGATCCCGTCGCGCCCGGTAGAAATCTATGACCTATCCCTTACTCCCGGAGAACAAACCGATCGCGCCCGGCTTACCACCCACTGTAGCAGCGGCACCTACATCCGCGCCCTGGCCAGAGACATCGCGCGAGCGGCGGGGTCCCGGGGATACTGCACCGCACTGCAGCGGAACGCCGTAGGGCCATTCTCGCTGGACCGCGCGGTTACTCCCGCCGAAGTGGCAAACGCCGCGGATCCAGCACATTACTTGATAGCTACGGTGGATGCGGTGGCGCTGCTGGGAAGTATGCCGATCGTCTCCGCCAACGCGGACTCCGTGCGCCATTTGCGCCATGGAAAAGCACTTCCTGCGATCATCGGCACCCTTTCGATTCCCGATGGCGTCGAGACGGAGATTTTCGTCGTGGATCACGCATCTCAGGATCCGGTGGCGATTCTTTCCCGTTCCCACGAGGGGTGGAGCTACCAGGTCGTCTTTCCGGGAGCCGCGTAGTGCCCCCGGCAATACCCACCACATACTGGACAGACCCCGATGCTCCACCCGCCGGGTTTCCCACCGATCGCCCGGTAAGTCTGGCGGTGGGAGTTTTTGATGGGGTCCACCGCGGCCATCAGGAACTACTCCACCGTGCCGTTGAAGACGCGCGCGCTCTGGAACACGGTATTCCGGCGGTGCTCACATTTGACCCGAATCCCGCCCGGCTGACGCGACCCGAAAACTATGTGGGGGATCTTTCAACGATCGATGAGCGGATGTCTCGCTTTGCCGAGTTCGGCATAGAGGAAGCGATTATCGTCGCCTTTTCCCCGCGGTTTGCCTCAATGTCCGGGTACAGTTTCCTCGAGCGGATTCTGGCGCTCTTTCCCCACCTGCAGCTCATGGTGGTGGGATTCAACTTTCACCTCGGCCATAACCGGGATGTCCACGCCGGCGAGCTGGCGCGCTGGATGGGAGAGCGGTCCGTCAGGGTTGACATCGTGCAAGCGCTAAAAGATAATGATGACTCGATTAGCAGCTCCCGCATCCGTCGTGCCGTCGCGGTTGGGGACCTGGGACACGCCGCGGCAATGCTAGGTCGGCCGTACACCGTATCAATCAACGGGCGGCTGCCTGCTCATCGCAGTGAGTGTTCCCAACTACTTCCTTCAGCAGGTGACTATCGCTGTACATTTGTACACGAGGGGTCCAGCCGCGAGGGCATGATGAGGGTTGCCGAGGATGGCACGCTCACGTGGGAGCCGCGCACCGAACACACACACTATGTTATGCTAAGGAGTACGACTGATGCCATTGACAGCTGAACAGAAACGCGAAGTTATCGCGGAGTTTGGCGAAGGGGAGAAGGACACCGGGAAACCGGAAGTCCAGATCGCGCTGCTCACCCGCCGTATTGAGGAGCTCACCGAGCACCTCAAAGTGAACAAGAAAGATCATCACAGCCGCCGAGGTCTCCTCAAACTGGTTGGACAGCGACGACGATTACTGCGCTACTTGAAAGGGCAGGATCTCGAACGCTATCGCGCCCTACTGGGTAAGCTTGGCTTGCGTAAGTAGCATCTCGGATGCACTGACCGGGCCGTCTGCCCGGTTACGGTGCAGTAGACTCGGTATTTAGGAAAGAAAAGAACATGCACACAGCTACAATTTCCATCGGTGGACAGGACCTGGTTCTGGAAACCGGCCGCATGGCCAAACAGGCCAACGGAGCGGTGTACGCCACCTACGGGGGCTCAGCCGTACTGGCCACCGCCACCTGCTCAGACGAGCCCCGCGAGGGACTCGATTTCGTCCCCCTGTCGGTAGAATACAACGAAAAGTACTACGCCGCCGGCAAGATCCCCGGAGGTTTCCTCAAACGGGAAGGGCGTCCCAAAGACAAAGAGGTCCTGGTCTGTCGCCTGATCGACCGTCCAATGCGACCCCTGTTTTCCAAAAAATTCATGCGAGAACTGCAGGTTGTCCCCACGGTCCTGTCAACCGACCAGATCAATCCCCCGGACGTGGTGGCGATGGTTGCCGCCAGCGCCGCGGTTCATATCAGCGACATTCCCTTCGATGGGCCGGTGGGCGCCGTTCGCGTCTGTTCGCTCGACGGTGAGTTTATCGTAAATCCCACGTTCGACCAGATCGCGCGCGCGGAGCTGGAAATTATCGTCGCCGGAACCAAAGATGGAATCACCATGGTTGAAGGCGGCGGAGACGAAGTTTCCGAAGAAGTGATGCTGCAGGCGATCGATACTGCCCGTGACGTGATTCAGGAAATCTGTCGCGTACAGGAAGAGATTCGTGAAGCGGTAGGCAAGGAAAAGCTTCCTCTGGTGGAAGATGAAAAGACGCTTCCCATGGCCGAAGATATCCGCACCTATGCCCGCGGTAAGCTGGAAGAGGCGTCCTTCGTGCTGGGTAAGCATGAGCGGTACGCTGCCGTTAAAGCGGTAAAGAGAGAGACCCTCGACCATTTTGCCGACGCCCTCGCGGAAGACGAGGACTATCCGGGAATGGCCAAGAAGCTGCTGGGAGACTTAGAGCAGGAGATCGTCCGCAACTCAATTCTGGAGAACGGCAAGCGTGTGGACCATCGTGGTCTTGAGGACATCCGGCAGATCACCGCCGAGGTAGATATTCTTCCCCGGACCCATGGAAGTGCGCTGTTCACCCGCGGTGAGACGCAGGCGCTCGCGGTGGTGACCTTGGGCACGATGTACGACGAGCAGATCATGGATGATATTGACGGAGACCGCCGTGAGAATTTCATGCTGCACTACAACTTCCCCCCCTTCTCCGTTGGTGAGACCGGCCGCCTGGGAACGGGGCGCCGGGAGATCGGTCACGGCCATCTCGCGCACCGCGCCCTGGCCGGGGTAATCCCCAGCAAGGAACAGTTTCCCTATACCCTGCGGGTGGTATCCGAAGTTCTCGAGTCGAACGGCTCGTCCTCCATGGCTACCGTCTGTGGTGGTTCACTGGCGATGATGGCGGCGGGTATCCCCACCAAGAAGCCCGTTGCCGGTATCGCCATGGGGCTTATCTCCGATGGTGAGCGCACCGCGGTCCTGAGCGATATTCTCGGCGAAGAGGACCACCTCGGCGACATGGACTTCAAGGTTGCCGGTACCAGTGACGGCATCACCGCCTTCCAGATGGATATCAAGATCAAGAACGTCTCCGCCGACGTCATGACCACTGCGTTGCAGCAGGCCAAGCGCGGTCGGATGCACATCCTTGAAAAGATGGCGGAAGCGATCAAGATCCCGCAGGAGGAGCTCTCCGAGCACGCTCCGCGCATCCTGAGTTTCACCGTTGAACCGGACGCCATTGGTCTGCTCATCGGAAGCGGCGGAAAGACGGTCCGCTCCATTCAGGAGAAGTTCGGAGTTCAGGTCAACTTTGACGATGGTGGCATCGTAACGATCTATTCCAAGGACAAGGCTGCTGCAGACCAGGCCAAGGCCAGTTTTATGCAGTTGCTTGAAGAACCTGAGATCGGTGCGGTATACCCCGGTGTGGTTAAGCGAATCACCGATTTTGGCGCGTTCATCGAGTTTCTCCCCGGTCGGGAAGGCTTGTGCCACATCAGTAAGATGGCCAACCAGCGGATCAACTCCGTGGAAGATGTACTGTCCATGGGGCAGGAAGTCGACGTGAAGATTATTGAGATTGACAAAATGGGTCGCGTCAACCTGAGCCTTATCTACGAAGGTATGAACGAGGGCGGGGATCGTGGCGGCGACCGGGGTGACCGGGACAGAGGCGGAGATCGAAACCGTGGTGGCGGACGCCCCTCCGGTGGCGGTAATCGCGATCGTGGCCCGCGGCGCGACTGACACACTCCGGGTGGGCCTTCGCGCCCATCCGGGATTCGAGCCATATTTTGCCAGCGCCGGTGCAGCCGGCGCCGATCTCCGCGCGTGCATCCCGGACGACATCGTCCTGCACCCGGGAGAGCGGCGCGGTGTTGCCACCGGCGTTTTTTTGGAAATTCCTCCAGGTTACGAGGGGCAAATACGGCCTCGCTCGGGTCTGGCGCTCAAAACCGGGGTCACCGTTCTCAACAGTCCCGGCACGATTGACAGTGACTATCGCGGGGAAGTTCTGGTGCCTCTGATCAACCACGGATCCGATTCGGTGACGATCGAACGCGGTATGCGCATCGCTCAGCTGGTGATCGCCTCAGTAATTCCGGTTGCCTTTGATGTACGAGCCCACCTATCCGCCACCGATCGAGGGGGTGGTGGTTTTGGTTCCACCGGGAGTGCGTAAGTCCTTTAGCGGCCCGTCCTGGCTGATCTATCGCTACGTGGCGGCGGAGTTTCTGGTTTCCTTTCTGGTAGCGTTTGCCTTCTTCTTTTTCATGTTTTTCATCAATCAGCTCCTCCTACTGGCAGAGGACATCCTTCAAAAGGACGTACCCCTACTGGATGTAACGCGGCTGATCCTGTTTTCCCTGCCCTCGATTATTGCCCTCTCGGTACCGTTTGCCACCTTGGTGGGCACCCTAATGGCCGTGGGGCGGCTCTCCGCCGACAACGAAATCGTGGCACTCCGGGCCGGGGGCTATCCGCTCCGGCGAATTTTCTCCCCAGTTTTGATGCTGGCGATCGTTCTTTCCGGATTATCCTTTATCACCAACGACTATCTCTTGCCCCTGGGAACGCTCAACTTTGGGCGGCTGTATCGGGAATTGCTGTATTCCAATCCCGCCCTGGAACTGGAACCGTATTCGGTGAAACGGTACCAGGACGACGTGCTGATTACCGGAGCGGTTGAACCGGGACGGCTGGATGATTTTGCGATTATCGACACCGACGGGCAGGGGAACCGGCGCATTATCACCGCCTCCGAGGCGCGCCTCCTGCGGGAGGGAGATCCCAACGCCATAGGACTGGAACTCTCCGACGTCACCACGCACTCCGCGGTCTCCGACGATGAATACAACTACAGCAGGGCCCAGACGATGCGGTACAACATTCTCCTGGAAGATATCACCGTGGCGATTCGCAGTCCCGGCCCGCGAGAGATGAGTGCCCGAGATGTACGGTCCGAAATCGAGGAAAAGGAGGCGTCCTTGGAGCCCCGCCTCCAGGAGTGGCGCAGGGACCTCCGGGAAGCTCGCCGAGAGGTGGAGCGCCTTCAGGAACAGACCGCTCCCGGTACGGACACCGGTACTGCCACCGAGGAAGAGATCGCTGCAGCGCGGCGGGAGGTGGAACGGTTGGAAGAGCGCCGTCCCTTTGATCGATCGCTGCAGGTACATCGGCTGGAGTACCACAAGAAGTTCAGTATACCCTTTGCGGCGGTGTCCTTCGTGTTTCTTGCGTTTCCGCTGGGGCTCTTCTCCCGACGGAGCGGGCGGGGAGTAGGATTCGGAATCGGACTGCTCATCGCCACCGCCTATTGGTCGATGCTCATCGCCGGGCAGACGTTCGGTACCCAACGGCCGGAAGTGCCTCCCGCTCTGGCGATGTGGGCACCGAACCTCGTATTTCTGGTAGTGGGTATCGTGGTCTTCGTGAGGCGGGCGCGCCAATGAGACTGCTCACCCGCCTGTTGTTCCGCAACTTTCTTCCCACGTTTGTGGCGGCGCTGACGCTCTTCGTGCTGGTGATCGAACTGGTCGATCTGTTCTCCAACCTGGTGCGATATCTCAATCTGGAGGTGCCGCTGACTTCCATTATCCACGTACAGCTGCTGTATCTTCCCCGGGCCCTGGGGTACGCCCTGCCGATCGCGTTACTCTTTGCCACCGGGTTCACCCTGGGGACGCTCTACAGTAACAACGAACTGATCGCGGTCTTCGGCGCCGGCGTTCCGATCTGGCGGTTCACCGCCCCCCTGATCATGGCGGGGTTCCTACTAAGCGTGGCGACCTTCTTCTTTCAGGAGTACGTCATTATCGACACCTATCGGCAGAAGAACGAACTGTCCCGGGAGATGCTGAACATCACCCGCTCCTTCAGCAATACCAACGTCACCGCCCGATCGCCCTCCGGTAGATTGATCTATTCCGCCGAGTACTACAACGACAGCAATCAAGAACTGTCCCGGGTACTTGTGGTAGAGCGTGATTCCCAGGGCCGGTTCCTTCAGCGCATCGATGCTGCCTACGGGCGCTGGGACGGTTCCCAGTGGACGTGGCACGACGGTACCCGCTATTTCCTCGATTCCACCGAGACGGATGAGGAAGAAGGCGAGGAGGGCGTGGAGAACACGGAATCGCAGCGAACGCCAATCGTGTCTGAATCGTTTTCCACTCTGCAGGGTGCGCGTTTCAGTATTCGCCCACGCAGCTTTCAGCGGAACGCCCGCGATGTGGATGAAATGCGCTTCGATGAGGCTCGAGAGTGGGTGATGGGGCTGCGAGATGCGGGCCAACCGTATCGTCAGGCGCTCACGGACTACTACAGTCGCTACTCCTTTTCCCTGACTCCGTTTATTGTCGTGTTCCTCTCCAGCGCGCTTGGGGGACGCTTCCGCCGTAACGTACTGCTTATGAGCCTCCTCATATCACTGGTGGCGGCGGTGGTGTATTACGTCACCGGCATGGTCTCGGGGATACTCGCGGGCAACGGCATTATTCCCCCGATCGCCGGAGCCTGGACGGGTGTGGTGTTATTCACCGCCGTGGGTGTGGTACTGTTTCGCACGGCAAAAACATGATTGAACAACACACGGATTTAGACACCCAGGCGCGAAGCGGGCACATCGATCTGCCCCATGGACCGGTAAGGACTCCGGCGTTTATGCCGGTAGGTACGGCGGGTACCGTGAAAGCGGTCCACCACGACACGTTAGACGAGATCGGATACCGGCTGATTCTCGGCAATACGTATCACCTGTTTCTTCGCCCCGGCATGGACACGATCGGCGCCTTTGGTGGTCTGCACCACTTCTCTACCTGGGAGCACAATATCCTTACCGACTCCGGTGGTTACCAGATTTTCAGCCTCGCTCCCTTTCGCAAGATCACCGAAGCGGGGGCGGAGTTCCAGTCGCACATCGACGGGAGCCGCCATCTGCTCACTCCGGAACGGGCGGTGGAAATCCAGACGACGATCGGCTCGGACATCCAGATGGTCCTGGACGTATGTACCGGTCCCGAAGAGGATCGAGCTGGTGCCCAGGAAGCCCTGAACACCACCACTCGCTGGGCACAGCGTGCCAAGACGCGCTGGCAGCAGGCGCAAGAAGAACAAGGGTATCCGGGGCACCTATACGGGATTGTGCAGGGCAATTTCTTCCCCGACCTGCGCACCCAGTCGGTGGAAACCACCGTGGCGCTGGACCTACCGGGAATTGCGATCGGCGGACTTTCTGTGGGCGAGACGTTTGAACAGTATGAAGAGATGCTCGCCCATACCGCCGCCCAGTTGCCGCGAGACATCCCGCGCTACGTCATGGGTATCGGGACACCGGAGTATATCCTGACCGCGATAGAACACGGCATCGATATTTTTGATTGCGTCTTTCCCACCCGGGCCGGCCGCACCGGTACCTTGTTCACCACCCAGGGGCGCATCAACATCAAGAACGCCCAGTATGCTCACCGCGACGATCCGCCGGATCCGGGGATCGATTCCTTCGGCGGACGATCCTATAGCCTCGGGTATCTCAGGCATCTCTTTAAATCAAATGAGATTCTGGGAGCGATGCTGGCTACGGAGCACAACCTGAGATTCATGAAGTGGCTCACAGATCAGGCCACCACCGCGATTCAGGAACAGCGCTTCGCTGCGTTTAAGCGGTCGTTTCTTTCGACCTTTTTTGACGGAAACCGTCCATGAGTGACCGCCGCCGGGCACACGTAGTATCCACCGCGATCGTCATGGTCTCTACCTTTCTCTCGCGTATACTGGGGTTTGTCCGAATCGCGGTAATCGGTGCCGTGTTTGGGGCATCCGGCAGTGCCGATGTCCTGAACCTGGTGTTCAATATTCCTAACAACCTGAGAAAACTTCTCGCAGAGGGCGCGCTGTCCTCCGCCTTTGTTCCGGTGCTCTCCCGGGCACACGTGGAAGACGGTTCCGGAGAACGCTCCCGAGGCATCGTCCGCCGCTTACTCGGTCTGCAACTGCTGATTCTCCTTCCATTGCTCACCGTGGCTGCGATCTTTCCGCAGGCGATCGTCGACGTAATCTTGGATTTTCCTGAACGCTATCGGCAGGTACTGGCAGCCGATCTGTTCCGATATTTGATCCACTACGTCCTGCTCATATCGGTGGCAGCGGTATTCATGGGCACCCTGAATTCTATGCAACGGTTTCTGATACCGGCGCTCTCGCCGTTGTGGTTCTCCGTAGCGGTGATCGGTTCGATTCTGGCCCTCCATCAGCAGCTGGGCGTGTATTCCATGGTGGTGGGAGTAGGCATCGGCGGGATCGGACAAGTATTGATCCACGTACCGTCCATGGTGACCGCCGGCTACTCGCTGCGGCCGCAGTTCGAGTTTCGCGATCCGCACTTTCGCTCCATTCTCACCCGCTGGATACCAGTGGTTTCCACAGCCAGTGTCTTTGCGGTGAATCAGCAGATTGCCCTGTTCTTTGCCAGTGGTCTGGACGATGGAAGTGGCTCGGCGATGACCAACGCGCTCGTCTTTTGGCAGCTTCCCTTTGGTATTTTCAGCGCCTCCATTACCACCGTGCTCTTTCCCGCCATGAGCCGTCACTTTGCGGAACAGGATTTTGGTGAGCTCCGTGAAACGGTCTTGAGCGGGCTCCGCGGGCTCATCCTGCTTTTGGTACCGGCGGGAATCGGACTGATCGCGCTGGGACAGCCAATGATCGCCGTGGCCCTGCAACGGGGAGCGTTTACCCCTGAGGCAACCCGCCTGGCTGCGGAAGTACTTGCCTGGTATAGCGTGGGCCTCTTCAGCGTCGGGGCGTTTACGTTTCTGCAACGCTTCTTCTATGCCTGTGATGACTATCGCACTCCCTTGCGCATCGCCGCGCTTACCGTGGTGCTGGATGTGGGGCTCAGTCTCTGGCTCAAGGAGACGCGCCTGAGGGTGGCAGGATTGTCCCTGGCCAACAGCGCCGCCTTCACCATCGGCCTGATACTCATGCTTCGCAGTGCCCGCAAGGCGGCGGGGGCTATTCCACTTCGGAGCCTGATCCCCAGCGTGCTCCGCGCCGCCGCTGCCTCGCTGGCCGCGCTGCTGGCGGTGTGGATAGTGCGCGCCGTGATGGTGCGCGCGGGCCTGGGACAGTGGTCACTGGCGGGAAGCTCGCTGCGTACCTTCGGGCTCTTCCTGCTGGAAGCACTCCCTGCGGCGGCCGCGCTGGTCGGGGCCTACCACGTAATGGGCATAAACCTGCGCCGGCTCCTTCGCGGCCATTGAGCAAGATGTCAAAGATGACGAGAATAGCAGTATGCAGACACGCTCCGCTTCACTGATGATGTTCCCTCTCAGCTTGCTCGCCGTGATGGCGATCTCCTGGCCGCAGTACTCGGCTGCGCAGGAAACCAGCCCCGGTGGGGGGCAACCGGCCGACCAGCAAGATCAACCCGCCGCCGACGCCCCCGATGAGGCCGCCGAGAGCGATCCCGCAAACCCCCAGGTGAGCGATGAGGAACGGGAGCAGATGCTCAACACGATGGAGGAATGGCGGCAGACACTGCTCTACGGCATCAAGTCGGAAATTCTGGAGCTCTTTCCCACGCTCATTGAAAACCAGGAGACCGAGCTCATTCCCGATGTAATCGAGCTGTTTGAAAACAGTAACGACTCAGAACTTCTTGCCGCAGCCGCCGATTATCTGACCACGGTAGAATCCTCCGACGGTCATGCCCGGGCGCAGGAACTCCTGCAGGCGGGAGAGCGGACCGCCGCGGACCTACCGATCTCTCTAATGAACTATCTGCGGGATACGGAAGCGGAGCTGCAGGAGGAAACGGTAGAAGCGTTACTCGAAATCGCCACCACCGGCGTGACTCGGGAGGCGGACTCCGCTGTGCAACTCCTCGGCGCATCTGAAGAAGTACCCAGTGCACTCCTGGTGGAACTCTACCAGGACCAGTTTGTCTCCGGTGAGATCAGGGGGCGAATTCTCATAGAACTGGGTCGGCGAGGGGATCCGGACGTCTATGATTTCGTTTCCGAGATCATCCAGGAAGGAGAGGAGGCCCAGACAACCCTGCAACGCTACGCGATCGATACCTTGGGGAAGCTCGGCGATCCCCGCGCCCTTCCCACTATACTCAGTCAGTTTGACTCCTCCGACGCCATGACTCGCGCGTATGCGGTGAACGCCCTCACCAACTTCGACACGCCCGAGGCAAATCGCGCCCTCGTAGACTCCCTGCGGGACGACTTCTGGCGTGTCCGGGTAGCCGCTCTCGAGACGATCGCGGAACGGGATATGGTGGACGCCGTGCCGGCGGTTATGTATAAGGCGCGCCGCGATCCGGAGCGTCGGGTCCGGTTAGAGGCGATTAAAACGGTGGCGGTGTTGGATCATGAGGACGGCTGGGAACTCTTGCGGGAACGCTTCCAGGAAGATCGCACCGCGGTAGACGAGCGGGGAGCAATCGCCGACGAGCTGATTCGTCACAATCTTGACGAGAGTATGGATGCGATTCTCGAGGTGATGGAGCGTGAATGGGATGAAGAGAACTCCCGGCTCCTGGATACGATCGGTCGCATTATCTCCCAGGTCGACGATCCCCGCATCGAACCGATCGCGTCCCGCTACATCGACCATCCCAATTTCATTCTGCAGATCTACGGCCTGCGGGCGGTCACTTCCAGCCGTCTTACGGGTCTGGCAGAAATTGCGGAGGCGCGACAGGAAGAGGGAAATCACCGCGCCGTTCGACGAGCCGCCACGCGTGCCTTAGAAGAGATCGGGGCGCAGTAGGCTTTCGCCCCCGGCGCCCCGAAACATCGCTCCGCGATCCTACGCTATCTGCTTACCGCATCGACCCGGGTCTGGATCAAGACCGGCGATCAATCAGGAGGCATCAGCCATTAGCTGAAGTCAGCAATCTCCACTGCCTCCACGGCGAGGTGGTAGCGCTTCTCGTTAATGACAAAATCGAGCTCGTCACCGGCCTTGTGGTGAAGCAGTTTGTTCCCCAGCGGTGACTGGTAGTTGATAATTCCATGTTCCGGATCGGATTCCCAGGGACCAAGAATCGAGTAGACCAGCTGCGTATCGTTCTCCAGATCACGAAGCGTAACCTTGGTACCAAACGCCACTTCCTCACCGGATACATCCCCGGGCTTCACCACGTGGGCCTGCTCCAACTCGGTCTTGATGCGGGCGGCCCGATTGTTCAGCGAGTCCTGGCGCTCTTTGGCGGCCTTGTACTCCGCATTCTCTTTCAAGTCACCGTACTCGCGAGCCTGCTCGATCTCCTTGGAGTTCTGCGGGACCTCAACCTCCTGCAGGTACTTGTACTCCGCCTGTTTGGCATCATACTTCTCAGCAGTACAGTAGAGAACCTTCCGCGTACTCTGTTCCACCACATCCTCGCCGTAAAAGCGAAAGTTGGGAAAGCGGTTCAGCACGCGCTGCTTCAGATCCAGCAGCTCTTTGGGATCCATCTCTTTCACGTCGGAAATCAGCGTGAAGATCCGGGTAACCGCCTCTTCGTCGGCGGTATCGAGGAAGTCCGGCAGGGTACCATCCTTAATCAGGTAGGTATGGACTTGCTTGTTGATCTTACGGTTGTAACTGACCTCTTTCCCGTTGTCGATATCGCGGAAGGTCATATCCAGAATATGCACCATCGCGATCAGGCGCTTCTCCAGGGTAATTCCTAACTGGTCAAACCAGGGATCGTCGGCGGTATTGCGCACCAGCCAGACAAACGACTCCCGCATATCGCGATAGTTCTCGTAGACTCGGCTAATAAACGCCAGAATCAAGTCGCTCTGCTGGTGCCGGTCAAGATCAACGAGCACATCCCGAGACAGGTGATAGGGGAGTAACCGCGCATATACCGGAGCCCAGTTCTTATCGACCTTTCGCACCAGCGCGAGAAACCGTTTCTTGAGATCGGTAGAATCGATGCGAGAGAAGACGCCCTCCAGATCATCGATCTGCTGATAAAACGTCTCAAAGTCCAGTTCCAGGTCACCCCGGAGAAAGGGAAACTTGGCGGCGATATCCCGCAGCACGATCACCGAAGAGATGACGTACTCATTAACTTGCGCCGGATTGCGAATAAACGCGGCAAAGTACTCAAACATCTCCCGGAAGAACTCGCTGTCAATTCCGTCGCCTTCATCCTCCACGTAGTCGATGAACTCTTCCACAGTTTTCACACGATCAAAAAAGGTCTTTTCCGCCTTGAACTTGTTAAACGTCTTCTCTTCAAAGGTGATCGGCTGATCCCGTACCACGAAGTGATCTACTTTGTCCGTGAGCGTGCCAAAATCGGGGTTTGTCTTGAGGATCTGGCGCGCCTTGGTACTCCATGACGACCACTCCCCGGGAGACAGAATCGACGGAACCAGTTCCGCCTTGATCTTCTTCATGTCCGCCGAGTTTCCCAGACTCCGGATAACCGTCTTCAGGGCCCAGATGGGGTTCTTTTTCACCAGGTCGTGGAGCTTCTGCCGCTTCCAGACCGCCCGCAGCACCCAGATGTGGTCCTTTGGAAGCACGTCCAGAGCGTTAATCGCCATCTTCAGCGACATCTTGTGGCCACGCTTCTTGGCGAAGTCGATCGTAATGTCATCACCGGCGATACTGCGAATCCGTCCGATACCCCAACTGCGATGAAACACGAAGTTACCGGTGTCGAAGGAGATATGTTTCTCGAAGTCCGCGATCGCTTCCTGAATCGGGCGCCAGTTCTGGGTGATATTGCTCACGCGGATGTACTCGTCGAGATTGCTGTGATCCGCGTGCTTCGCCTGATAGCACTCCACGATCTCTTTCCGCGCCCAGGGATTCTTGGAGTCATAGGCCAGAACGCGCTTCAACAGTTCAATCGCGCGATCCCAGTCCTCGTTCTGCTTGTAGTAGGGGTAGAGATCTTCCAAGAGCTGAACGGCGCGCTCGGTACTGATCGTCCGGGCGATCTTGGACTCGGCATGATAGAAGAATTCCGCTTCACCCGGAGCGAGTTGCACCAACTTGTGCCACACCTCTTTTACGCTGGAAAAGGTCTTCTTGGTGATATAGCGATGCAGCGCCTTCTTATAGTAGGCAACCGCGTCTTCCAACTCACCGTTCTCTTCACGAATCTCCGCCAGATGGCGGACGATATCGGCCTCTTCATAGTCCACCCGAATCAGGCGCTCCCATACGTCGTGGAGCTTGGAGGTCTCATTCTCATTGCGGTAGACATCGGCCAGAATGCGCAGGGCGAAACGGTTTTCCCCGAATTCGAGCATGCGATTGGCCAGATACTCCACGATATTCCACTTATGGTTGTCGGTGAATATCTTCGTTAGGAGCGTCAGATTCGCGTCGTCCATGGACTGCCGCGCAAGATCGAGCAGACCGGAGATATAGAGCGCAATGATGCTATTTTTTGTGTGCTGCAGGTGTTCTTCGCACAGATCGCGAACCTCATCCTCCAGCTCTTCCGTAGTAACCCGATCAACGATCTCATCCAACTCCTTGAAGTTGGCCACCGTATAGTT